>JAICRD010000074.1 GCA_025937535.1 Chloroflexota bacterium
AGCTCGTAGCGGTCGAAGACGGCGCGCACGCCGGCGACCGCCTCGGGACGCACCACGAGCAGCATGCGCTCCTGCGACTCGGACAGGAGGACCTCGTACGGCGTCATGCCGCCCTCGCGCCGCGGCACGGCGTCGAGGTCGACGTCGGCGCCGACACCGCCGCGCGCGGTGAGCTCGGCCAGGGCGCAGGTCAGGCCCGCCGCGCCGAGGTCCTGCATCGCGACAACGCCGTCCATCCGCGCCAGGCAGGCCTCCATCAGCAGCTTCTCGAGGAACGGATTGCCGACCTGCACCGCCGGCCGTCGCTCCTCGCGGTCCGCGCCGAGCGTGGCCGACGCGAACGAGGCGCCCTGGATCCCGTCGCGGCCTGTCGAGGCGCCGACGAGCAGCAGGACGTTGCCCGCCCCGGCGGCACGGGCCAGCGTGATGTCCTCGTGGCGCGCGATCCCGACGCACATCGCGTTGACGAGCGGGTTGCCGGAGTAGGTCGGGTCGAACGCGATCTCGCCGCCGACGTCCGGTATGCCGATGCAGTTGCCGTAACCGGCGATGCCGCCGACGACGCCGCCGAACAGGTAGCGGTTGCGGGTCGCCGCGTCCATGTCGGTCTCTTCGTCGGCGTCAAGCGGGCCGAAGCGGAGCGAGTTCAGCAGCGCGATCGGCCGCGCTCCCATGGTGAAGATGTCGCGGATGATGCCGCCGACGCCGGTCGCCGCGCCCTGGTAGGGCTCGACGGCCGAAGGATGGTTGTGGGACTCGACCTTGAAGACGACCGCCAGGCCGTCGCCGATGTCGATCGCCCCGGCGTTCTCACCGGGCCCGACCAGCACCCGTTCACCGCTCGACGGCAGGCGGCCGAGGAGCGGCCGCGAATGCTTGTAGGCGCAGTGCTCCGACCACATCGCCCCGAACATGCCGAGCTCGACGGCGTTCGGCTCCCGGCCCAGCGCTGCGACGACGAGCTCGTACTCCGACGCCGTCAGCCCGTGCAGCTCCTCGGCCGGGGGCGCGGCGACGCTCACCGGCTCACCGAGAAGTGCGCGGCCACCCTCACGCGCTGGCGCCACCCAGCGGCTGGTCGTGGCCGAGCTCGAGGAGGATGACGCCGATGGCGGCCGCCGCCGTGCCAAGGAAGAGCAGCAGCTCACCGACGCCGGCGGCGCCGAAGCTCAGCCGGTCGAGCGCAATCCCGAAGCCGATCAGCACGATGACCAGGGTGATCAGGGGCAGGTTCGGGATGTCGGGGAGGTTGGACGAGAAGAACACGGTCGCTGCGACGCCGAGGAGCGCGATCAGCAGGATCAGCTCGATCGGGTTGAGGATGCCGTCGAACAGGCCGATGACCACGCCCAGCGCGGCGAGAACGGACCCGACGCCGACGAGCCAGGCCGACAGGGTCACCGGCATGGTGACCGGCACGTTCATCGGCGGCGCCTGGTCGGCCGCCGCCGGACGGCGCATCGGCGTCGGCTCGGCCGGCAGGGGTGGCGGAACGTCGTCGGGCGGCGGCTCGATGCGCGTCTCCGCGCGCGTCGGCGCGTCCTCCACCGGCGGCGCTCCCCAGCCGGCGTCCGGCGCAACCGGTGGATCGGGCTCGACGCGCGCCGGCTCGATCGCCTCGGCCGGTTCCGCACGGGATGCCGGTGGTGCAGGATCCGGCCAGGCCGGTGCCGGCGGCATCTCCGTTTCGGCCGCCTCGTCGATCGGTTGGCCACAGGTCGGGCAGAAGATCGCCGACTCGTCGACCTCCGTGCCGCAGTTGGCGCAGAAGCGGGTCACGGCTCAGGCCCGTCCGAACCGGGTCAGCGTGCCGATCAGCACGATGAGCGACGCGAGGAAGAAGATGATCCCCGCCGGCGTCAGGACGCGGAGCATGCCGATCAGGTCGCCACCCCAGTTGCCGGCCAGCTCGACGACCACGAACAGGACGACGAGGCCGACGCTCCACAGCAGCGCGATGACCAGGCCGATGCGCTGGAGCAAGCCCGGCGCGGCCCGGACGAAGCCCGCGATGGCGAGCACCACGAGGAGCACGACGAGCACGGGCACCGGGCCGGCCAGGCCGAAGTACGCCTGGTCGGCGAGCTCCGCGCCGACCTCCGGGTAGCCGTTCCAGAAGGCGATCCCGTACCCGTCGGAGCCGTACGCGCGATCGAACAGCGACCCGTTGCCGTACAGGAACGGCAGCAGGTAGGCAGTGACGAGGCCGACCACGCCGATGAGCAGCACGACCGGACCGAGGATCGCGCCGCGCCGGGCGGGTGCGGCGTCGACCGCGGCGCCCTCGGTTGCCACGGCGGGTGGGACGTAGCCGGGCGCCGTGCCGCGCAGGTTGGCGCCACAGTTCTGGCAGAACGCGACGCCGGCGCGGTTGTGGGTCCCGCAGCGCGGGCACGCCATCGTGCCTTCCGGTGTGCCGGGTCGCTCGACGGTCGTCGGAACGCCGGCAGCAACCAGGCGCTGGCCGCAGTTGCGGCAGAACGCCAGGCCGGGACGATTCTCCGTGCCGCAGCGCGGGCATTGGGTGCTCTCACCGGTGGCTGTTTCGGTATCCGGGACGCTGTGCGCGGCAATCGCTGGGGCCGCCGCCGCGGCGACCGGCGTCGCGTCGGCCGGCGAGACGTCGGCCGACGGCGCGCTCTGGGCCGGATATGCCTCGACCTCGCCGGGCGGCGGCTCGGTCGGCTGCTCGGGCTCGACGCGCTCCGGCGATGACGTGGGCCAGGCGTCGGCCGGCGCGGACCCGGCGGCCGGCGGCTCGGTCGGCCAGGCGGTGCGATCGTCGATGGCGCCGGACGAGGGGTCCGCAGCGGTGTCCTGGCTCGGCCAGCTCTCGATGTCGGCCGCCGAAACGGGGTCGGGCTCGGTCACCGGCTCGGGTTCCGAGACCGCCTCGCCCTCGTGCGCGGCCGCGGGATCCGGTGGCACCGCAGCCTCATCGGCGAGCGGATCGTCGGGCCGGCGCGCGGGGTCGTCGACGTCGTCAGGCCGATCGCGCTCGTCGTAGTCCATGCGTGGTTCGCCCTCCTGCGGCCGGGTCTAGGCGTTCGGGCCGATCATAGCCGACGCTCCGCGGCAGCCGGCCGAGCCTGCAGCCAGCGTTCCAGCGAGCGAAACAGGCGGAGCCCATCGGTCCCACCCACCTCGGATTCCGATGCGCGCTCGGGATGTGGCATCAAGCCCAGCACGTTGCCCGCCTCGTTGACGATGCCGGCGATGCCTCGCTCCGAGCCGTTGGGGTTCGCGTCGCCGGTGATGCGGCCGGCGGCATCGGCATAGCGCAGCACCACCCGTCGTTCGGCCTCGAGTTGGTCCAGCGTGGCCGCATCGGCGACGTATCGGCCCTCGCCGTGGCTGATGGGCAGGTCGATCAGCTCGCCGTCGGCCAGGTCGCCGAGCCATGCCTCGCTCGCATCGGGATGCTCGACCCGCAGCGTCTGCCAGTCGCAGCGGAACTCGAGGTGGTCGTTGCGCATGAGGGCGCCGGGCAGCATCCCGGCCTCCGTCAGGATCTGGAAGCCATTGCACGAGCCGATGACCGGACCGCCGGCCGCGGCGAACGCGGCGACGGCCCGCATGACCGGCGAGAAGCGCGCGACCGCGCCGGTACGGAGGTAATCGCCGTGCGCGAAGCCGCCCGGCAGCACGACGGCGTCGCACGCGCCCAGGTCGTCCTCCGCGTGCCACACCAGCCGCGCGTCCCAGCCGAGCACCTCGGTGGCCACGTGGGCGAAGTCGCGCTCGCTCCACGTGCCGGGGAAGACCGCCACCGCGACGCGCGGCCGGCGCGCCAGGAGCGTCATGGCACCACGAGCTCCGGATCCTGCTGCTCGTCGGCACGCAGTTCCCACGTCGCGGTCTCCATGACCGGGTTCGCCAGCAGGCGTCCGCACATCTCGGCCACGGCCGCCTCGGCCGCCGCGGAGTCATCGGCCTCGAAGCTGATCCGCATCAGCTTGCCGCTGCGCACCTCGCTGACCGAGTCGTACCCGAGCGAGCGCAACGCCGAGCCGATCGTCTGTCCCTCGGGATCGGCGATCCCCGACCGCAGCGAGACGTGCACCTCGGCCAGCCAGTGCATCAGCCGATGGTCACCATGAGCGTCCGGTGAGCCGCTCGTATGCGGCCACGTACCGGTCGCGGGTGCCGGCGATGACCTCGTCGGGAAGCATCGGGGCGGGTGGTTCCTTGTCCCAGCCCGACGCCGACACGAAGTCGCGCACGAACTGCTTGTCGAAGCTCGCCGGACTCGAACCGGGAACGTAGCGCTCGGCGTCCCAGAAGCGCGAGGAGTCGGGCGTCAGGACCTCGTCGATCACGGCCAGCTCGCCGTCGATGAACCCGAACTCGAACTTCGTATCGGCCAGGATCAGGCCGACGGCCTCGGCGCGGCGAGCGCCCTCGACGTACAGCGCGATCGATCGCTCCTCGAGCTGCCGCGCCAGGTCCGCGCCGACGAGATCGGCCAGCTGCTCGCGGGTGATGTTCTCGTCGTGGCCGACCTCGGCCTTGGTCGACGGCGTGAAGATCGGCTCCGGCAGGCGATCGGCCTCTCGCAGGCCGGCCGGCAGCGCGTGCCCGACCACGCGGCCGCCCTTCCGGTACTCGGCCCAGCCCGATCCGGCCAGGTAGCCGCGCACCACGCACTCCGCATCGACCCGGTCGGCGCGTCGCACGAGCATCGAGCGCGCGGCCAGCTCCGGCGTGCGCGCCGCGGGCGGCAGGGCGGCGGGGTCGGCGCTGACGAAGTGCGAACGGCCGAGCGGCGCGAGCTGCTCGAACCACCACGCCGACAGCCTGGTCAGCACGGCGCCCTTGTCCGGGATCGGCTGCTCGAAGACGACGTCGAAGGCGGACAGGCGATCGGTCGCGACGAGCAGCAAATGGGCGTCGTCGACGCGATACGTCTCGCGAACCTTGCCGCGATGAACCAGCGGGAGGCCCGCAATGTCGGTCGTCAGGAGGGTGTCGGTCATGGGGACATGTCCTTCGTCTCGCCCTCCGGCTCGTCGCCGCGGTCGACGTTGTAGCCGGGTGGTCCGAGGTTGTATCGACGGCGCGCGAAGCTCTCGACGCGGTCGAGGAGGGCCAGGATGACGATGATCAGCGCCGTGCCCAGGACGGCGATGACGTAGAGGCCGGTGCCGGTCGCCGCGCCCACCGCCGCGACGGACCACAGGCTGGCTGCGGTCGTGAGCCCACGGATGTGGCCGCGGAACTGGAGGATCGTCCCGGCACCCAGGAAGCCGATTCCCGACACGATCTGTGCGGTGATGCGGGTTGGATCGGCGTTGTCTCCCCCGTATCCGTAGCCCGAGATGATCGCGAACAGCGCCGCGCCAAGGGCCACGAGGCTGTGCGTCCGGAAGCCGGCGGGTTGGCGATGCAGCTCCCGCTCGAAGCCGATGACCGCTCCGAGGATCAGGCCGACCGTCAGCCGCAGGGCGAGCTCGAGCTGGACCTCCAGGCTCAACGTGGGGTTGACGGCGAGGGGATCGCTCACGATCTGGCGCTCCTTCTAGTGGTCGGCTCGGGCAGCCGATCGGGCACGCCGAGCACCCGCGTCCACGTCAACGAGCTCCACGCGCAAAGCGCGCCGCCGCCGAGCACCAGGCAGAGCCAGATCGCCACGAAGCCTACCAGCAGCAGCGCCACCCCGGGGTCGATGCCGGCAAGCTCGACGCGCTGCCCGATCGGCGCCCACAGCACCCGCAGCAGCACGGCCGCGAGCGCCAGATAGGCGACGCGAGCCAGCAGCAGCACCGATGCTTGCGCGAACGCGACGGCTCCGGCCACGCGCAGGTCGAGAAGGCCGCGCCTGAGCGATGCGTCGACCGGCGCCCCGGCCACGGCGTGCCGCGCGGCCGCGGCGTTGACCGCCGATGCCGCCTGCCACGCCACGATGGTCGCGAGCAGCACGGGCGCGGCGCGCAGCGCCGTGCGTGCCACCGGGTCGAGCGCCTCGCGCGGGGCGTTGAATTCGACGCGGGCGACCATGACCGCCACCGCGGCCGTGAGCAGGACGCCGGCCGCAACCGGCGCCGCGCAGATCACCCCGAGGGCGAAGAGGCGCCGCACGTCGGCGGGCGTGGCCTGACGACCTCGCAGCAGGGCCGCCTCGGCGACCGCCGCGAGCCCGATGGTGATGAGCGTGACGATCAGCACCGCGAGGCCGATCGCGACCGCGTTCCAGGGCCACGCGCCGGAGGCGAAGATCCCGGCACCCAGGAACGTCAGCCCCGCGGTGGTTGGCGGCCGCGCGACGCCGATGATCAGCGCCAACCAGCCGGTGCCGACGACCCATGCCAGCGCTCCCGGCAGCCACAGGACGGGCCGATCGGCGACGATGCCGGCCGCCGAACGGCTCGCGGCCCACCAGCGGTGCATCGCTCGAGGCCGGCCTCAGCCGCCCTCGTCCAGGCCGAGGGCGCGATAGGTGACGCCGATGCCCGCGAGGTGATGCTCGAGGTCCATTGCCCGGGCGATCTCGTCCGCCGACAGCCACTCGGCCACGCCGGGGTCGGACGCCAGGGCCTCGGCAAAGGTCGCGTCGCCGGCCCACGCTCGCTTCGCGGCGGCCTGCACCAGGCGGTAGGCATCCTGCCGACCGGCGCCCTTGGCGATCATGGCCAGCAGCAGCGCCTCGGAGTAGACCATGCCGCCCAGCTGCTCGAGGTTGGATCGCATCCGCTCGGCGTCGACCTCGATGCCGTCGAGGATGTCCGCCAGCGTCCGCGTGGCGTAGGCCGCGACACCCAGCGCACGCTCGAACACGAAGCGCTCCGCCGAGCTGTGGCTGATGTCGCGCTCGTGCCACAGCGCCATGTTCTCCAGGCCGATGAGCGCGTCGCCGCGCAGCAGCCGCGCCATGCCGGTCACGCGCTCCGCGAGGATCGGGTTGCGCTTGTGCGGCATGGCGCTGGATCCCTGCTGCCCGGACCCGAACGGCTCGAAGGCCTCGCCCACTTCCGTCCGCTGCAGGTGTCGCACCTCGACCGCCACTCGCTCCAGGGTCCCTCCCAGGATGGCGAGCGCGGTCAGGAGCTCCGCGTGACGGTCGCGGCTGACCACCTGGGTCGGCGCGGGGTCTGCCTCGAGCCCGAGGCCGTCGAGGACGTGGCGCTCGACCTCGGCGCTGACGTTGGCGTGCGTGCCGACCGCCCCGCTGATCGATCCGACGCTGACGACCTCGCGGGCGCGGGCGAGGCGCTCGACGTCGCGCAGCAGCTCGGCGTACCAGCCGGCGGCCTTGAAGCCGAACGTGATCGGCTCGGCATGAATGCCATGGCTGCGCCCGACCATCGCCGTGTCGCGATGCTGGAGGGCGAGGCGGCGCACCACCTCGGCCAGGCGGGCAAGCTCGCCCTCGACCACGCGCGTTGCGTCACGCAGGACGACGGCCGTGGCGGTGTCGAGCACGTCCGAGCTGGTGAGGCCGTAGTGCAGCCAGCGGCCCTCGGGCCCGAGCCGCTCGGTGACAGAGCGCAGGAAGGCGATGACGTCGTGCTGCGACTCGCGCTCGATCTCCCTCGCGCGGGCCACGTCGACCTCGCCGGTCGCGGCGCGGATGCGCTCGAAGTCCTCGTCCGGCACCACGCCTGCGTCGTGCAGGCCCTCGACCGCGAGGACCTCGATCCGCAGCCACAGCTCGAGCTTGTGGCGCTCGCCGAAGATGTCGCGCAGCTCCGGCAGCGCGTAGCGGTCGATCATGCCCGCGGATCGATGCGCAGCTCCGCCTTTGCTGCCTGCTCCTCGCGGAAGCTCGCCACCCGCTCGGCCACGGCGTCGTCCGACAGCGCCAGGATCCGAGCGGCCAGATGTGCGGCGTTCTTGGCGCCGGCCGAGCCGATCGCGACGCTCGCCACGGGCACGCCCGGCGGCATCTGGACCACCGAATACAGCGCGTCCGCCCCGCCCAGCGCGCCGCCATCCAGCGGGATGCCGATCACCGGCCGCGCCGTCAGGCTGGCGAGCACGCCCGGCAGGTGCGCGGCGAGCCCGGCGGCGCCGATGAACAGGAGCACGCCCGATGCCTCCGCCTCGGCGACGTAGGCGTGCAGCGCATCCGCCTGGCGGTGGGCACTGATGACCGACGCCTCCCAGCCGATGCCGTACGAGTCGAGCACGTCGAAGCAGCCCTTCAGGGTCGACAGGTCGGATCGGGAGCCGCACACGACGGCAACGGAGGGCATCTGCGAACAGGATACGGAGCAGCGTCGATTCCCGTGGGGCTCGTTCGTCAACGGCGCACGCCACGACCGTCACCGAAGGGCCGTTCCTCGAGTCGACGGAGGCGCTCGGCGGCTTCTATGTGATCGACTGCCCGAGGGTCGAGGATGCGATCGCGCTCGCTGCCGAGGTTCCCCGATCACCGGGCCTCGTGGCCGAGCTGCGCCCGATCCCCGACGTGTAGCTCGCGTTCGGCGACATCGGCGCGGTACTGGCCGCCGTCGAGCGCAACGCGATCCACCGCTCCGTACGCGGCATCGCGCGCCGCCGCGAGCGATGGGCCGCGGCCGACCATCGTCACCACCCGGCCGCCGGTCGTCTCGTAGGCGCCCTCGCCGAGTCGTCGCGTGCCGGCGTGGAAGCACAGCGCGGCGCCGTCATCCGCGGGCCCCGACGGTTCGGCGCCCTCCAGCCGGCGCCCGGTCAGCGAGGCATCGGGGTAGCCCTCCGACGCGATCACCACGCCGACGGCCGCGCCGACCGCGACGGCGATGGAGTCCTCCATGAGGCTCCGGTCGCCGATGGCCGTGCCCAGCAGCGCCTCCGACAGCGACCCATCGAGCAGCGGGATGAGCACCTGCGCCTCGGGGTCGCCAAAGCGGGAGTTGAACTCGAGAACCATCGGTCCCTGGTCGGTGAGCATCAGACCGGCGTAGAGCACGCCGCGGTACGGCGTGCCGTCGCGCCCCATGCGCCACGCGATCGGCTCGAACACGTCCGCGGCGACTCGCTCCAACGCATCGGCGCCGAACCATGGCACCGGCGTGTAGGCGCCCATGCCGCCCGTGTTCGGACCGACGTCACCGGCACCCAGCCGCTTGTAGTCGCACGCGGCGGCCAGCGGGACGACGGTCGAGTCGCTGACCAGTGCGAAGGCGCTCACCTCGCGTCCGGTGAGCCGCTCCTCGAGCACGACGGTTGCACCGGGAGCGACCGATGCGAACAGGTCGCGCACGGCCTGCTCGGCCTCCTCGCCGGTCTCCGGCACCACGACGCCCTTGCCTGCGGCGAGCCAGTCGGCCTTCACCACCGGCGGTTCGTCGCTGGTGCGGATGTGCGCCACTGCCGCCTCGGGATCGACGAATGCGGCCGATGCGGGAGTCGGGACCCCGGCGCGCTCCATCTGCCGGTTCGCGAAGGACTTGCTCGACTCCAGCCGCGCGGCGGCCCTGGTCGGCCCGAACACCGGAACGCGCGCTGCCATCAGCTCGTCCGCCACGCCGGCCGCCAGTGGAACCTCCGGTCCCACGACCACGAGGTCGTAGCGCTCGCGTGCCGCGTGGCGCGC
>JAICRD010000192.1 GCA_025937535.1 Chloroflexota bacterium
CGCGAGGGCGATGACGGACATGACGATCAATGCCCGGCCAAAGTCGCTGTCGAGAGGCAGGAGGCTGCCGGTCTGGACCCACGCCGCATACACGCCGGTGAGTGCAACCATGCCGATGGCGACGAGCGCCATGGCCGAGAAGCGCGGCACCACGCTGCGCATCGACGGCACGCGGCCGCGCACCATCAACGCCGGGCGGACGTGGAACGTCAGCAGTCCCACCAGTCCGCCGATCCACAGTGCGGCAGCCGCCACATGTGCCATTCCGGCAAGAAGCGGAGCCGGACCCGGCAACGCGGACGCGTGTCCGGCGACGACGAGCAGGGCGATTCCGGCGACCCCGACCGCCGCTGCCACGCCCCCGGCCACCTGCGCAGGCACGAGCGCGAGCGCGACCGCGCCCGCGGCGGCCACCGTGGTGCGCGCGACCTGGAGCAGTCCGTTGCGGCTCGCGAACAGGTACTCGGTCGCCGCATCGGTCCGGGTTGCGGCCAGGAGAGCGCTGACCGCGGTGGCGACCGCGGCCACACCGAGCCCCGCGGCAAGCAGGCGCACGAGCCGCGTTGGCATGGCGCCGTCGCGAATCACGAGCCAATGGAAGACCGCCACGCCGAGCGCCAGCAGGAGGCCCAGGTAGGTCAGCCAGCGGCCGACGAGCGTCAGGGGATCGGCCTCGACGTGGCCGGATCCACCCGACGTTGCACCCTGGACCACGACGTTGCCGACGCCGAACGTGAAGAAGCCCTCGGCGCTGTGGCCATCGGCCGATGACAGCGACCGCCACGTCAGCGAGAACACGCCATCCGGCAGGTCGGGGCTCGCGACGACGAGGGCGTACGGATCCGCTGGATCGATCTCGCCGCCGTGGTCGATCAGCGGCTTGCCATCCTGGCCGTAGACGTCCAGCGAGCTCAGGCCGGCCTCCAGCGGCTCGCTGAAGACCAGGCGCAGCTCATCGGGCGACTGCGGCAGCACCACGCCCGCCGCCGGCGAGCTCGCCACCAGCTGAGCGTGGGCCAGGACGTGATCGTCCGAGCCACCGGGCAGTGCAGGCGCAACCAGCAACGCCAGCACCCCCGCAACCGCTCCGGCGCGCCACGCGCGTGCGCGCATCAGGTCCGCCGGCGGGCGATGGTCAGGCCGAGCGCGACGAGGCCCACGAGGAGTCCCGCGCCACCCAGCACCAGGCCGATCGTCGCCGTGTTGGCGGCATTCGCGCCCGCCTCGGCGTCGCGGACGACGTCACCCATCGCCGGGTACTGGACGGGGAACTGGCCGCCCGCGACGTCCTCGACCTCGCCGAAGGTATCGGGACCCGACGAGAACGTCTCATCGACCGGCGTTCCGCCGATGTCGCCGGTGATGCGGAAGCTGTACGGCCCGGCCGCCGTCGGGAAGAACACCGACCGATACGCGCCAGGTTGGCCGAAGACGGGCGAGATCTCGAGGTCGCGGCTCTGGCCGCCGAAGGTGACCCGGGCCTGGAGCGTCTCCTCGAGGCCCTCGACCGGCTGATCGCGCTGTGCGACGCGCAGATCGAGGCCGCTCTTCTGTCCGGTGAAGACCGGCTCCTCCAGGAAGCCGACCGTGAAGGTGTAGTCGCCCACGTCGCGCTGCTCGTGGGCTGCTGCCACGCCGATGCCGACCAGCAGGGTCAGCGCCGCGCCGAGGGCGGCGGACCGCCCGATGCGCCTGTACATGATGTGGATGCTCCTCGCGTGTTGGGCACATCCGTGCCCGATGCGTGCTCAGACCCGGTGGGTGAGCACGCTCGGAGGAGCCCGGCCGGCTGCGGCCCGAGCGAGGATCGGGATGCGGTGAACGCCGAGGTCGGCCGGCGGCCGGATGAGCCGGCGCGGTGGTCGCGGCTGCCGGCTGGCCGCAGCGATCGTCGCCTCCAGGGCGACCTCGACCGCGGTCACGAGCACGGTGATGAGCCCAGCGACAAGGCTGACGAGCGCAAGGATCGGCAGCGCGAGTGGATATTCCGGGCCGATAAGTGCGCCGAGGCCGATGGCGTGGCCGTGCATGGCGAAGTGCTCGGCGCTCTCCTGGATGACGAAGCCGACGGCGACGATCGCGAACAGCCGGCCCCACGTCAGAAGCAGCCGGCCCCACCAGCCGGTCGGCCGCGCGGCCGCCGCAGCACCGAGCCGGCGCGCGTGGCTGCGCAGGCGGAGCAGCCGAACGGCGACGATGGCGGCCGTGGCGAGGCCGGCGGCAGCCAGGCCGAGGCTCGCCACCGTCCAGTAGGCGTGGCCGGCGTCGCGCAGCGCTCGGGTCAGGGTCTCACCGGGCCCGTGTTGGACGAAGAAGATCGCGTCGTGGCTGACGAGCAGCGCCAGGCCGGCGAGCGCCCAGAAGGCGATCGGTCCGCTGATCCGGCACGAGCGCGGTGTCATATCAGTCCATACGTTAGCCGTGACGCCCTGGATCGGCTCGCGGGTGGATTGGTCAGGCGGACTCGCCGTGCGCGTGCGGGTGCTCGACCAGCCGCATCGGCAGCGACGGCAGGGGCCGTGGATCGGGATCGGGCTCGTACTGGTCCGTCGCGGGGTTGACCGCGTACGTCCACTGGGGACCGTCGGCGGCGATCGCGCGCAGCGCATCGGCCAGGGCATCCACCTCGGCCCGCGTCGAGCCCAGGCCCAGGCTCATCCGAGCGGCGCCGGGTAGCCGCTCGTGGCTGCCGGCGCGCGCCTCGTCGATCAGACGGCGCGCCTCGGCATCGTCGACCCGCAGCAACCGCATCATCAGCGGGTGGGCGCAGAAGCAGCCGTGCCTGATGCCGATGCCGTGCTCGGCCGAGAGCACCGCGGCGAGCAGGTCGTACGGCATCGCGCCGAGATTGAAGGTCAGCAGGCCGACCCGAGGATGGTCGCTGGGCCAGACGCGGTAGTGCTCGAAGCCGTCGACTTCGCCAAGGCGCTCACGGGCGTACGCCACCAGATCGGCCTCCTCCGCGGCAATGGCGTCCATGCCAGCCTCGGCCAGCGTGTCGCAGGCGACGCCGAGTGCGACCGCTCCGACCACGTTCGGCGATCCGGCCTCCTGCCGGTCGGGCAGATCGGCCCAGACGGTCTCGTCGATGGTGACGACCTTGACCGCGCCGCCGCCGCGCAGGAACGGGTCGCCCGCACTCAGCCAGTCGCGCTCGCCGATGAGCGCGCCGGCGCCATACGGGGCGTACAGCTTGTGGCCCGAGAAGGCGAGGAAGTCGATGCCATCACGCTGCATGTCGATCGGCGCGTGGGGCGCCAGCTGTGCGGCGTCGACCAGCAGCCGGGCGCCGTTGTCGTGTGCGATGCGCCCCATCTCCGCGATCGGCCAGATGTCGCCCGTCACGTTCGAGGCGCCCGTCACGGCGACCAGGTGTGGGTCCGGGCAGGCCGGAAGCTCGCGCAGCGTCGCCTCGAGGCGCTCGAGCGCCTCGGCCGGCGTCTCTGGTACGGCGATGTAGCGGACGCCGCAGCGCTGCCACGGCAGGAGGTTGGCGTGGTGCTCGCCGGCGAAGGCAACGACGTGCGTGCCCTCGGGCAGCGTGCCGGCCAGGAGGTTGATCGAGTCGGTGGTATTGCGGGTGATGATCACCGCGTCGTCGGGGCGCGCGTTGACGAAGCGCCGAATGGACTCGCGCGCGCCCTCGTAGGCGGCTGTCGAGGCGCGCGACTTGAACCCCGCGCCGCGGTGCACGCTCGAGTACCAGTCCAGCAGGTCGCCGACGGCGTCGCGCACACGCTGCAGCGCCGGCGCCGAGGCCGCGTAATCGAGGTTCACGTAGCGACGACGCTCGCCGCTCACCAACGGGACCTCGATATCGGCGCCCATCAGGCGCAATGCGTCGCTGCCGTGGACGGATGGCTCTCGGGTGGCCGTCATCGGCCCCATCCTACTCGCGGCCTCAAGGCAGGAAGACCAGCTTGGCCGCAGCCAGGACGAGCACAAGCGCCAGCGCACGGCGCAGGTCCAGGATGCTGAAGCGGGATGCGCCGAGCCAGGAGCCGATGAGTCCGCCCGCCGCCACGACGCCGATCCACACGGGAAGCGCCGCCGGCAGCGTGACCCCGCCGGTGAGCAGGCCGGCGATCCCCGAGACCGAGTTGACCATGATGAACGCGCCGGACAGGCCGGCCGCGTCGCGGGTCGCGGTCCAGCC
>JAICRD010000060.1 GCA_025937535.1 Chloroflexota bacterium
ACGTCGTTGCCCTTCTCGAGGCCGAGCTTGTTGACGTAGAAGTCGAGCGCCTCGTCCTTGTCCAGGACGTAGATCGTCGCGACGTTGAGCCTGCTGATCATGGTGCGTGCTCCTTGGTGCGGTTCGCAATCAGGCTACGGGAGCCGATGCGGCGGCCGCTTCTCCAAAACTGCTCGATTCGATGCGCTCGCTCGCCCCGACCATCGGCCGCATGGCCGCCAGCTGGACGCAGTGCGGCGTCACGATCGGCCCGTGGCCCAGGCGATAGTCCGATGGCGTCTCGCCGACGATCTCCCGAAAGGTGCGGCTGAAGGTCCCCAGGCTGCTGAAGCCGACGTCGAGACAGATGTCGGTGACGCTTCGGTCCGTCTCGCGCAGCAGGAACATCGAGCGCTCGACCCGGCGCCGCTGCAGATACCGATGCGGCGTCTCGCCGAACACCGCACGGAAGGTCCGGATGAAGTGGCCCTCCGACACGTGCGCGACAGCGGCGACGGCCCGCACGTCGAGCGGCTCCGCGTACGCGCGGTCCATCGCGTCGCGAGCTCGCAGCATGCGTCGGTTCAGGTCCTCTGCGTATCGGCTCACACCGAAACGCTACGCCATTCGCCCGTGGCTCACCCGGTGACGCGGTACTTGAGATGGGTCACGCCCGGCGCCTCGATCGTTCGGATCGGCTCGAGCCTCACCTCCGACCCGACGCCCTCGAAGAGTCGAGCGCCGCCGCCGAGGAGGATCGGCGCGACGTGCAGCTCGAGCTCGTCGAGCAGACCCCCGGCCAGGAACTGGTTGATGACGTCGGCGCCGCCGCCGATGAAGACGTCCTTGTCGCCCGACGCCTCGCGCGCTCGCTCGAGGGCGCGCTCGATGCCATCGGTCACGAAGGTGAAGGTCGTGTCGGCGAGCGTCAGCGGTTCTCGCGGGTGATGGGTCAGGACGAAGACCGGCTTATGGAACGGCGGTTCGTCGCCCCACCAGCCCTGCCAGGCGTCGGCGTCGTCCCACGGGCCGCGCTTCGGAGGCCCGAACTTGCCGCGACCCATGATCTCGGCGCCGACGTTCGCGTACTCCTCGGCCACCACAGAGCTGCTGACGTTCTCGACACCACCCTCCATGCCGGCCTGTTCACGCCATTGCTTCAGCTGGACCACCCAGTCATGCAGCCGCTCACCGTTCTCGCCGAGCGGCTGCTCCATGGTCTGGTTCGGCCCGGCGACGTAGCCGTCGACCGATACCGAGATGTGCGCTCGAACCTTGCTCATGCCCAGATGGACGGCTCCGGTTGCGGTAACTCATCGGTACGCCTGAACTCTAGCTGCTGGCCACCACCGAGCGCCGCTGCGCGGCTGCGGCCGCCCGCTCCAGCCACTTGGCGAGCGCGGGACGCGGATCCCCGGCCTTGCCGAGGATGTCCGAGACCTTGCCGTTCAACCGATCGCGATCGGCTGCGCTGAGCTCCTGGCCGGTGAGGATCAGGATCGTCGCGTCGCGCGTCGCGGGATTCGCGCGAAGCTGGTCGACGACCTCGTAGCCGTTGACATCCGGCATGACGAGGTCGCAGATGACGAGCTCCGGCGGGTCCGCCTCCGCCATCGCCAGGCCCTCGCGGCCGGACGCGGCTGCCGAGACATCGAATCCCGCGGGCCGGAGCGCCTCGACGACGAGATCACGAGCCTGCGGATCGTCATCGATGGCCAGCACCTTGACGCGGCGCTGCTTGACCTTGGTCGTGAAGGTGTACTGCGCCAGCCGCGCGAGGAGCGCCTCGGGCTTGACCGGCTTGAGGAAGTAGTCCGCCGCGCCAAGGGTCATGGCGACGTTGCGCTCGTCGACGACCGTGACGACGACCACGGGCACGTCGCGAAGCCCGGGATCGGCCTTGAGCCGCCGCAGCACCTCCCACCCGTCGATGCCGGGGAGCAGGACGTCGAGGATGATGGCGGCCGGTGCCGACTCGCGCGCGGCCGCGATCCCCGACTCGCCGTCGGCGGCGACCACCGCTTCGTAGCCCTCGCTCTCGAGGTATGTGCGCAACAGGCGGACGGCGCTCGGGTCGTCCTCGATCACGAGCACCGAGGTGCCGACCGCGGGGGTCGCCGCCGGCTGGCTGGCGCTCGTTCGCGGCTCGGTTACCGCGCGGCTCTCGGGCAGCACGAGCTCGAAGCGCGAGCCGACCCCGAGCTCGGAGGAGACGTGCAGCTCGCCGCCGTGCGCCTCGGCCAGTCGGCGGCTCAACGCGAGGCCGAGGCCGGTCCCCGCCTCCCGAGCCTTGAGGTCGCCGACCTGGCTGAACTCGTCGAAGATGCGGCCAAGATCATCGGCAGCGATGCCGACGCCGGAGTCGATCACGGCGATCCGCGCCGCATTGCCGTCCCAGCGGGACTCGACGCGGATGCGGCCCCCGTCCGGAGTGAACTTGATGGCGTTCGAGAGCAGGTTGTAGATGATCTGGCGCAGCCGGCCACGGTCCGCGACGATCGAGCCCGCCTCCTGGTCGACGACCATCTCGATGCGCTTCCGATCCGCCAGGGGACGAAGCCCCTCGACGGACTCGACCAATGCCGCCCCGAGGTCGAAGCTCTCTCGCTCCAGCTCGATTCGCCCCGCCTCGATCTTCGTGAGATCCAGGACGTCGTTGATCAGCGACAGGAGATGCTCGCCACTGCGGTGCACGTGCTGGATCCACTCGTCGGGGATCACGCGCCGCTCTCCGTCGAGCGGCTCGTCGCGCATGTGCGCGGAGAAGCCGATGATCGCGCTCAACGGGGTCCGCAGCTCGTGGCTCATGCTCGCCAGGAAGTCGCTCTTCGCCTGGCTGGCTCGCTCGAGCGCCTGGACCGTCACCGCCAGCCGATCCGCCAGCGCCTCCGTCTCCTGCTGCGCCTCGCTGCGCTGTGCGAAGACCGTCGCCTGGTCGACGAGCGACTGCACGATACGAAGGTCGTCGGCCTTGAACAGGCTGGGCCGTGGCCGAAGCAGGATGACTGCTCCGGGCTCGTTGTCGGAGCCGTTGAATGGGACGACGGCTGCGTACGGCGCGTTCATGGCAGTCGCAAACGCGCCGAGCTGTCCATCGGCTGCGGTCAGAGCGCGGTGGTGGAGGATCGGCTCGGGGACGACGTCGAAGCCATCCGTCGGCGCGGCGACGCCCGGCTCGCGATCGACGGCGAGGAGTCGGGTCGGTTGCCCGGCGACCACCATGGCGATCGATGCACCGGTCGTGCGGCGCGCCAGCTCTGCGGTGCGCGTCCAGACGCTCGAGACGCTGTCCTGTGCATGCGTTCCCGTCAGCGTCTGCATGAACTCGAACGAGGCGACCGCGCTCCAGACCTTGCGCACCCATGCCGGCGGCATGAAGGCCAGCACGTAGAGCGTTGCTGCGCCGAGCGCCAGGATGTTCCCGACGCTGGCGGCGCCGGGGATCGCCGAACCGAAGACGAGCAGGGCGAGGGCCAGCGCCATGCAGGCGCCCGCCGCGGCGGCCACGCCAAGGCGAACGCGGGCCGATCCGACCCTCCGCCGAGCCTCACGTGCAAGGAAGAACCCGGCAACGAGGTGCGTCGCGGCGAAGACCGCCGTCGCCGGGATGAAGAGAAATGCGAGCCGCTCGATCTGGATCGCGATGAACGGTATCGACGTCAGGGCCCATGCGCCGATGGCGCCCAGCCACACCGGTCGAGGCACGGGACGGAGCTGGTTCGCGAGTCGCAGGGTGAACAGCGGCTGGGCGAGCAGAAGGGCGAGCGCCGCGCCCAGCACCGGGTCCGGCAAACGACCGGTGATGGCGTTCACGCCGATCGTGGCGAACAGCGCGGCGACCGATCCGAAGATCAGCATGACGTCGCGGCTCAAGGCGTCACGTCGACGCAGATACGAAATGAGCGTCGTGACGAACAGGACCAGGAAGAGCAGCTCGATGGCGAGCGTGAGCACGTTCACGCGGCGTCCCCGTGCCGCTGCAGGCCGCGCGTGTAGGCATCGAGCTCGTCGTCCTCATGAGCCTCGAGCTTCTCGAGCGATGCCACGAAGAGATCGGTCAGCTCCGGATCGAACTGGCGGCCGCGGTTGCGGATCAGCTCCTCGATCGCTTCCTCATCCGACAGCCGTCCGCGGTACGGGCGGTCGTGGGTCATCGCGTCGTGGGCATCGACGATGCCGACGATCCGCGCGCCCATCGGAATCGCCTCGCCCGACAGGCCGTCGGGATAGCCTGCGCCGTCCCAGCGCTCGTGGTGAGCCCGAACGATCGGGCTCACCAAGCGTCCGATGCGCAGCGGCCTCAGGATCTCGGCGCCGATGAGGGGATGGCGCTGCATCTCGGTCCGCTCCTCATCGGTCAACGCGCCCGGCTTGAGGAGGACGTCCTCGCGGATGCCGATCTTCCCGACGTCATGGAGGACGGCGCCGTAGCCGACGGCCTCCACCTCGACCGCGTCCAGACCCGCGATGCGGGCGAGGCGGACAGCGCGATCGGCCACGCGGCCGCAATGGTGCTCCGTCGCCGGGTCCTTGGCGTCGACCGCGCTGGCGAGGGCGACGAGCACGTCCTGGGTTGCCTCCAGGCGATGAAGCGCCGATGACAGCCGCAGGTTCGTGCGCACGCGGGCGAGCAGCTCGGCCGGCTCGAACGGCTTCGTGACGAAGTCGCTCGCGCCGGCATCGAGGCCGGCGACCTTGTCCTCGGTCCGCCCGCGGGCCGTGACCAGGATGATCGGGAGCAGGGCGGTCGCCGGGGCGCGCCGCGCCTGCCGTGTCACCTCGAGGCCATCCATCCCCGGCATGCCGATGTCCAGCAGCGCCACGTCCGGTGGCTGCCGCTGGATCTCGCGCAGCGCATCGGCTCCGTTGTCGAACTCCCGCACCCGGTAATCGGCACGCTCGAGCGTGGCGCGCAGCAGCGCGCGCGTGGCGAGGTCATCTTCGGCAACGACGATGGAGCCAGCTTCGAGAGGCCGCTGAAGGGCAGCGAGATCGGGTCTCTCCATCGCTTGATCGTCACCCAGGCAAGGTCGGACGTCAGTGGTACTAATGGGGCGCCAGGACTACGGAGCGGCGCTCGAATTGGACAGCCTGGTCACGCCCGACTGAGACCGCGCTAACGCTCCGCTTGCGATATACCCGTGACGGATATATACTCTCGGTCCATGGCCCGATCTTCGCCCCTCACGCCTGCGGTTCTGCACATCCTGCTCGCGCTCTCCACCGAGGAGCGGCACGGGTACGGGATCATGAAGCAGGTCGAGCGGGAGTCGGGCGGCAAGGTGAGGATGGGTCCCGGCACGCTGTACGGGTCCATCGGCCGCATGATGGACGCCGGGCTGATCCGTGAGAGCGACAAGCGCCCCGACCCCGACATGGACGACGAGCGCCGGATCTACTACGCCATCACCGCTGCCGGGCGCAGGGCGCTCCAGGCAGAGCTGGACCGATACCGAAGCGTCGTCGCCGTCGCCACCGAGAAGCACCTCACCCCGAAGGCATCAGCCGATGGCGCCTGAGCACCGGATCGGCCGATACCGACGCTGGTATGGCCGGCTGCTCCGCCTCTACCCGCGGACCTTTCGCGACCGCTTCGCCGAGCCGATGGCGCAGACGTTCACCGACCTGGCCCATGAGCGGACCGATGCAAACCGCGGCCTCGTCGGCTTCGCGGCCACGACCTTCGCCGAGACCTCAGCCGGAATCGTCAGGGAGAACCTCGCGCAGATGACCACGCAGCCCTTGAAGTACCTCCGCTGGATCCTCGTGACGGCCGTCGTGCTGGCGATTCCCGCGCTCCTCATGGCGTTCGAGATCGGCATCCCCGACCCCGGCAGCAGCACGCAGGACGGCATGAATTGGGGGCCGATGGACTTCGCCATCGTCGGCGTGCTCGTCCTGGGCTTCGGCCTCCTCTACGAGTACGCCACCACGCGATCGGCGAACGTGCTGCACCGAGCCGCGGCCGGCATCGCCGCGCTCGCCGCGCTCGGGCTGATCTGGGTCAACCTGGCCGTCGGCTTCATGGACGTCGAGAACGGCAACCTGATGTACGTCCTCGTCCTGTTCGTTGCCCTCGTCGGGCTGGCCATCGGACGCTTCGAGCCACGCGAGGCGTCCATCGCGATGTTCGCGACGGCAGCCGCCCAGGCGGTGGTGGCCTTCATCGGTCTCTTGGCTGGCCTGGGTCCGACGCTGCCGGCGGACGCCTTCTGGATCGCCGGCTGGGTCGCTTCGGGGCTGCTGTTCCGGCAGGCGGGCCTCGCACCGTCGCCGGCGCTGATACCGCCGACACAGGCCTGATGCACGGCGACGAGCCAGCGAGCCGAGCCGACGTCGAGCAGCTCGTCGTCGTGATCACGACCGCGGCGTTCGATGCCTCACTCGCCTTCTATCGCGACGTGATCGGCCTCGAGGTCGTCGAGGAGTGGACCGATGCCGGGCACGGCGCGACGCTATCGGCCGGCGGTCCGGCGCGCGTGGAGCTCATCGACCTTCCGGAGCGGGCACAGCGGGTCAACACCGACTCGCTCTTCATCGGCCTCCAGGTCTCCGCAATCGAAGGCATTCATGAGCGCGCCGCGGCCGCGGGAGTCGAGATCGTGCGCGAGCCGGCCGATCGTCCGTGGGGCGGACGCGGGCTCGTGATCCGTGACCCAAACGGCGTCGGGCTCAACGTATACACCGCGTACGACGCTGGTCCGGCACTGAGCTGACACCGGCGTTACCCAAAGACCGACCAGCACAAATCGTTGCGGATACGACGCTGGCGGTCGTCGTCCGGCCGAACGTTCTCGAAGTGGTGGAGGACGTGATCGGCGCAGTCGGCCCCCCAGATCGCCAGACGGTGATGGTCGGCGTCCCGCCACGCCGGATGGTGATGAGCCGCGGGTCGCGAACCTTGCCCAGGATCATGCGGTCGCGACCTCGAAGATGCCGAACCAGTAATCCCGAACGATGTCGTGAGTGGTGACGAGCCGGTACCCGGCATCCGTCATCTCGCGCTCGATCTGGCGCGGCGATGAGGCATGGATCGCCAGCCACCTCGCCAGGACGCCCTGGCGGCGCGACTCCAGGATCGCGACGCGCCCCCTGGGCCGGAGGTCCGTTCGCGCGCGTGCGAAGTACGCCGTTCGTTCCGGCAGGTGGTGATACGTCGCCGAGACGAAGAGGAGATCCACCGGCTCGGGGATCTCCAGCCGATCGCGCGGGATGAACTCGGTTCGCAGGTTCGTGATGCCGCGCTCATCCGCGGCCTGACGCAGGTCCTCGAGGATGCCGCGCCGGACGTCGAGCGCGTAGACGACGCCATCCGGCTCAACCGCGCGTGCGAGTCGAAGCGTGAAGTGGCCCGCGCCCGGGCCGATGTCCCCGACCACCATTCCCGGCCGGACGTCGAGCGCCGCGACGACGGCATCGGGGTCGCGCAGGCGATCGGCGCGCGTCCCGGCTGCATAGAGGACACGCCGCATCCGCTCGGGGAGCCGATCGAGCATCACGCCTCAGCAGGCTGCGTGATGACGACCTTGCCGCGGGCGTGGCCGTCCTCCACCCACCGCAGCGCGTCTGCGACTTCCTCCAGCCGATACCGCCGATCGATCATCGGCTTCAGCTTGCCATCGGCGATCAGCTTCTTGAGGGTGTGGATGTCCGGCCGATGCATCGGCTTCCACCACAGCATCATCCCGGACCACCTGTCGCCGAAGCGCGACATGACCAGGCTCCCACCCAGGGCGGCGAACATGGTGGCAGTGGTGCCGCCCATGGTCACGTAGACGCCCCCGGGCTTCAGCGCGCGGCGCACGGCGCGGATAGGGTGATGCGCGTCGACGGCAACGATCCAGTCGTACCGCTCCCCCGCCTTCGTGTAGTCGACGCTCCGGTAGTCGATGACGTGATCGGCGCCGACGGAGCGGACGAAATCGAGCTTGTCGCCGCTGGCCACGCCGGTGACCTCGGCGCCCATGGCCTTTGCGATCTGGACGGCGAACGGCCCGACGTTGCCGGATGCCCCGTCGATCAGGACTCGAGCGCCCGGCTCGAACGTTCGGCCGTCGCGCAGGCGCATGCCCTGGAGCGCGAGCACCGCGGAGTGGGGCAGCGTGGCAGCCTCCTCGAACGGCATGCCGGTCGGTATCGGCTCGAAGGCTTTCTCGCGAGCGCAGACGTACTCGGCGAACGCGCCGAAGCGGCCCGCCGCGAACAGGTCGGTCATGACCTCGTCGCCGGGCTGGAATCGCGCGACCTCGGGGCCGACCGCTTCGACGACCCCCGCGGCGTCGATGCCGACCTCGTGGTTCCGGGGCGCGCGCAGTCCCATGAACAGGCGGAGGAACCCGGGCTTCGGCTTCAGGCCGTCGAGGTCGGCACGGTTGACCGATGCGGCCCGCACCCGCACCAGGAGCTCATCCCCCGCCGGCGTCGGTCGTTCGACATCCCGAACGCGGACCACGTCTGGCCCGCCGTACTGGTCCGCGTATGCCGCCCTCATCCGGGTCATCGGCCGGATGCTACACGCAGTACCCCCGAGATCGTCGACCTGATCATCGAGGCGCTGGACTCCATCTGAGGCAGGTCAGTCCGCGGGGATCCCGCGGAGCTTCTCCGGATCGGCGATGAGGTAGATCTCGGCGATGCGCCCGTCCACCACCGTGAACGCACCGAGGAGCGACCGTGCCGGGAAGCGCACGAGCAGTCCGGCCGTGCCGTTGACCACCACCGGCTCGGCCTCCGCGGCACGCGACCGGAACTGCATCGCCTGGCGAGCCACGTTCTCCGCGCCGACCAATGGCGGCTGCGCGAACGCGCGCGGAGCGTTCGGGCCACCGTCGACTCGCAACACGACGTCGGGATCGAGAACCCGGAGCAGTCCTTCGAAGTCCCCCTCGCGAGAGGCGGCCAGGAAGGCGTCCACCGCTCGGCGCTGGACCGCGAGATCGGCGTCCGGCTCGGGTGCCTCGGCGCGCACCCGGCGTCGTGCGCGGCTGGCGAGCTGACGGGCAGCGGCCGGCGAGCGCTCGACCACCGGCGCGATCTCATCGAACGGCACTCCGAACACGTCGTGCAGGACGAAGGCCAGGCGCTCGGCCGGTGTGAGGGACTCGAGGACCACGAGGAGCGCGAGTCCGACCGAGTCGGCCATGACGCTCTCCTGCTCCGGATCGCTCTCGTCGGGCGTGCGGAGGATGGGCTCGGGCAGCCACGAGCCGGCGAGCTCCTCCCGGCGGGACTTGCGGCGGCGGAGGATGTCCAGGCAGATGCGCCCCACCACCACGGTCAGCCAGCCGCGGAGATCATCGGAGCCGCCGGGATCGCTGCGATCGAGGCGCAGCCATGCCTCCTGGACCGCGTCATCGGCCTCCGTGACGGACCCGAGCATGCGGTAGCCGACCGCGCGCAGGTGGCCGCGATGGCGCTCGAACTCCTCGGCCAGCCAGTCGCGTCGTGTCATGTCGTCGTCGTCATCGCTGTGGTCATGCAAGGAGCACGAAGGTGGTGGCGGATATGTGACATGGTCGCGGATTTCCCCGCTCCGGTCACATCCGGTGACATCGGTTCGTGCTCTGTATGACACCCAAGCAACGACCGGAGACCTTCACCGTGACCCAGACTTCACCACCGCGGATCCTCCTCACGGGAGTGATCCTCGAGCTCACCCTCGCCACCGCGTTCATCCACTTCAGCCTGGGTGGGACGCTCTTCCTGCTCAACGCCGCCGGCTACCTGGCCCTGGGCGCCGCCTACCTCGTCGCGGCCATCGCGCCGACGCCGGCCATCCGCCGCCTCAGCTGGCTCCCGAAGCTCGGACTGGCCGGCTTCGCATCGGTCACCATCCTGGCGTACCTGGTGGTCGGTCCGTACTTCACCCTCGGCTGGGTGACGAAGGGCATCGAGGTCGCGATCGTGACCCTCGTCGTCGCCGACCTGCTGTTTCAGACCGATGCCGGCCGCGCCTCCCGGCGCCCGCCGACGAGCGCCTGACATGGCAACGACGACGATGGACCCATACGCGACGCTCGGAATTCCGGCCGGGGCGAGCCGAGCCGATGCCGCGCGCGCCCACCGGCGCCTCGCCAAGCGGTTTCACCCCGACCTCAACCCGGGGCAGGGCGCCGCCGAGCGGATGCGACGCATCAACGACGCGTGGCGGATCCTCTCGGACCCCGCCCGCCGCGCCGGCTACGACGCTCCGCGAGCTGCTCGTGGGCCGCAGCGCCACTACGCCGGACGCCAGCGGACCGCCTGGGCGGGCTCGGGCTACGGCCCGCGCACCTCGACGACGTGGGCGGAGTGGCCAGAGTCGCGGCGCACCACGTACGGGCGGGTGACGCGGCCGGTGGGACGCGCCCCGACCCAGCCGTCGCTGGGCGATCACCCCGCGGTCGTCATCGCCTTCGGCA
>JAICRD010000182.1 GCA_025937535.1 Chloroflexota bacterium
CTGCCCGACGGCACCGACGTCGGTGAGCTGGTCGAGGTCTTCCGCGCCGGCGGCAACGAGGTCTATCGCGTCGTCGGAGCGAGCGGCGAGCGGCTCGTGCCGGCACTGCGCAGCGTCGTGCACGACATCGACCTGGCGACGGGCGTCATGGTCGTCGCGCCCGACGAGGCCGAGGAAGTCCGATGACCATGCGCGTCGACGTCGTGACGATCTTCCCCGAGCTGTTCGAGCTGCCGCTGCGGACGTCGATCATCGGACGCGCGGCGGAGCAGGCGCTGGTGAGCTTCGGCGTCCACGACCTGCGCGAGCACGGGATCGGCCGGCATCGGTCCGTCGACGACTATCCGTACGGCGGGGGAGCGGGCATGGTCATGCGCCCCGAGCCACTGTTCGCTGCCATCGAGCCGCTTCGTGCGCAGGGCGCCGAGGTCATTCTGATGGACCCGGCCGGAGAGCGCCTGACGGATGCCCTCGCTCGCCAGCTGGCGCGTGCGCCGCACCTCGCCCTCGTCTGCGGCCGCTACGAGGGCATCGACGAGCGGGTTCGCCACCTCGTCGATCGCGAGGTGAGCATCGGTGACTACGTCCTCACCGGTGGCGAGCTTCCGGCGTTGGTGCTCATCGACGCCGTCGTTCGGCTCCTGCCCGGCGCCATCCTGGAGGCGTCGCACGAGGGGGATTCGTTCGCGACGGGCCTCCTGGAGTATCCGCAGTACACGCGCCCCGAGTCGTTCCGCGGCATGGATGTTCCTCCCGTGCTGCTCTCGGGCAACCACGGCGAGGTGGATCGATGGCGACGCCGCCAGGCGCTTCGACGGACGGCCGACCGCCGGCCGGATCTGCTGGAGTCTGCCCCGTTGACCGACGCAGACCGCACGATCCTCGGAGAGTTCTCCGATGACGCCGGCTCCAGCTAGGGCCTGAGCGTGGTTGCCGGGAAAACGCAGGCACTGCTATACTCCGCCGGTCGCGGCCGCTGAGCGCGGTCGCGTTCGTGTGTCATTCCCGCAGCGGCCACGGGCCGCGAGAACGAGGTCGTCCCCGATGAGTGCCATCAAGGAGCTCGAGCGCGAGCAGCTCCGCACCGACGTGCCGGAGATCGCCCCCGGCGATACCGTCCGCGTAGCGGTGAAGGTGGTCGAGGGCAACCGCGAGCGGATCCAGGTCTTCGAGGGCACCGTCATGCGCATGCGCGGCGGCGGCCTGAACAGGCAGATCACCGTCCGTCGCGTCGCCAGCGGCGTCGGCGTCGAGCGCACCTTCATGGTCCACGCGCCGCGCATCGACAAGATCGAAGTCGTCCGCCACGGCGTCGCGCGCCGCGCGCAGCTCTACTTCCTGCGCGACCGGGTCGGCAAGTCGGCGACGCTTCGCGAGCGGCGCTCGAACTAGCCTCGTTGGATCGGGCAGCCAGCCCGAATCGCGCCGCGCAGCCGATCCCACGCCGATAGACTCATGGCCGTGAAGGCGCGGCGCTCCGAACGCATCATCAAGCCATCGACCCGGGTCGAGCGCGCCCACTGGAACGAGGGCCGCAGCATGATCGTCGGCGCCGATGCCGTCGGTGTGGCGTGCCTCAGCGGACCGGTGCTGGCAGCCGCCGTGGCGATGCCACCATTCGCGCGACGCATCCCCGGCGTCCGCGACTCGAAGATGCTGTCCCGAGCCCAGCGCGAACGCCTCTTCCCGCTGATCATTCGCCGAGCGCTCGCCGTCGGGATCGGCGCCGCCAGCGTGGCCGAGATCGACCGCATCAACATCTACCACGCCACCAACCTCGCCATGCGGCGCGCCATCTGCCGCGTCGAGCCGCGCGATCACGTGCTCATCGACGGCCTGCGGGTACATCGCCTCGAGGACCATGTCGGCTCGTACACCGCGATCGTGCGCGGAGACGCCAAGTGCTACTCGATCGCGGCCGCGTCGATCGTCGCGAAGGTCGTCCGCGATCGCCTGATGGACCGCCTCGCCGCCCGTCATCCGTTCTACGGGTGGGAGCACAACGCTGGTTACGCCACGGCGACGCACCGCCGCGGGATCGAGGAGCACGGCATCACGCCGTTCCATCGGCGATCGTTCGCCCGCGTGAGAGCCGTCGAGCTCGGCGAGCAGATGGAGCTGGACTTCGACGCGCTCGTGCCCATGCTCGTCCCGGCGTAGGCTCGATAAGCCGCCGATAACGGACCCGTAAGCGGCGAGCGCCATGCTTCGCGCATGACGGATCCGCGACATGCCCTCGGGTCGGGTGCCGAGACGGCCGTCGGCGACTGGCTCGAGGCGTGCGGTTGGCGGGTCGTCGGCCGCCGCGTGCGGTCGGCAGCCGGCGGCGAGGTCGATCTGGTCGCCATCGATCCCGCCGGCGTCCTGGTCGCCGTCGAGGTCCGCGCGCGGCGCTCGGCGCGTGCGGGCCGCGCCGGCCTGAGCGTCGACGCTCGGCGCGTGGCGCGGCTGCGCCGGACGCTGGTGGCTACGGCCGTGGCGTCCGGCATCGAGCATTTCGGCCTCCGGGTCGATCTCGTCACCGTTGAGCCGGACTTCGCCGGCAGCTGGCGCGTCGCGCGGCTGCCGGGCATCGGGTGAGCGGGCTGGCTATCCCCCGAAGAGCGCCTCGAGCGCGAGGACGGATGCGATGTAGGGCCGGCTGACCGGATAGATCCCATGCAGGTCGAGCGCTCGCTGGCCCTGGTAGTAGGCCGCGAGTGCCAGCTCGTGGCTGCCTCCGTACCGGCCCAGGTAGTGGGCGAGGAGCCGCACCCCGGCGCGCACGTTCTGGCGGGCGTCGTACATGTCGACCGGCGCCCCGAGCATGGCCTCGCCGACCCACACGGCCGTCGCTGGCATGAGCTGCATGATGCCCACCGCACCGGCGTGGCTGACGACCGACTGCTGCCATCCGGACTCCTGCCACGCGACCGCCAGCGCGAAGGCTGCCGGCACGCCGATGCTGGCCGATTCCTCGACGATGAGCTGCCGTACGGCATCGCGTTGGGCCATGAGCGCCTGGGTGGCCCCCGGCGCGTCAGGGGTGGAGGCAGCCGGCGCCGGCATGGCGCTCGAGCCGGGGATGGTCAGCTGCTGGCCGCCGTAGATGCGGCCGGGATTGGCGATGCCGTTGGCTGCCACGATGGCATCAACGCTGACGCCGTAGCGCCGCGCGATGCCGATAAGGGTCTCACCACGCTGCACGACGTGGACCTGTGTCGCAGCGACGACGGGGACGGCCGGCGCCGGCCCCCTTTGCGCGGGCGGTGGCGGCGCTGCCGGGACGGGCGCGGGTGTCGGGCCGGGGATGGTCAGCTGCTGGCCGCCGTAGATGCGGCCGGGATTGGCGATGCCGTTGGCAGCCACGATGGCATCCACGCTGACCCCGTAGCGGCGCGCGATCCAGGTCAGGTTCTCACCCGCCTGAACGACGTGCACCGTGCCCGCCGGTGACGCGGCGACGGTGGGCGTCACAGTCGCTGGAGCCGGGGCCGCTGCATCGGTCCCGATCCGCAGGCTCTGACCGGCGAAGATGCGGTTCGGATCGGCCAGGGCGTTGAGCGCGATGAGCTCGGACATCGGCACATTCACGCGCTTGGAGATGGCGGTGAGCGTGTCTCCGGATTGGACCACGATGGTCGGGTCCGCTGCCAGCGCTACGGCCGCCGTGGTCGGGCCGAGCGCAATGAGCGTTGACGTGGCGGCGACGAGGGCCATGAACCGGGGTCGCTGCAAGGGATCGGTCCTCCGGATGCGTGGGTCACGAGGCGCTCAACGTGGGCGTCAGGCGGGCCGATGCTATGAGCGATCAGGCGTGGGTCAAGGTACGTGCGAGGGACCTTCGTGGTACTTCGGTACCGATTGGTGCGGTCGCGGGCGGACGTGGCGGCACGAGGGCGGCCGGCGACGCGGGGGATCGGTCCGATTCTGGTATAGTTTTTCGGAGCTCACGCACCCGCGTGAGCGATTTCCCATCACACACGCTCGACGGATCCCGCTGGTCGTCGGTGCCCTGCCAGGTGCAAGGGTCGGCCCGGGAGGCGATGTCGCGCGGAGGAGCAACCGGAGGTTTTCACTTGGCTGCAACCAGCATGAAGCAGCTGCTCGAGGCGGGCGTCCACTTCGGGCATCAGACCCGGCGCTGGAACCCGAAGATGCGCGAGTTCATCTTCGCCGAGCGCAACGGCATCCACATCATCGACCTGGCCCAGACGGTCAGCCGTCTCGACGCCGCCCTGGAGTTCGTGCGCGACACGGTCCGGCGCGGGGACAGCATCCTCTTCGTCGGGACGAAGAAGCAGGCCCAGGAGTCGATCGCCGAGGCCGCGCAGCGGTCCGGCCAGCACTACGTGAACACCCGCTGGCTCGGCGGCATGCTCACCAACTTCACGACGATCAAGCGCCGCATCCAGCGCCTCGAGGCCCTCGAGGCCCGACGCGATGCCGGCGAGTTCGAGCGCCTCACCAAGAAGGAGGCCTCGAAGCTCAACGACGAGATCACCAAGCTCGACGCGGCGCTGGGCGGCATCCGCAAGATGCGACGCCTGCCGGGCGCCGTCTTCATCGTCGACCCGCA
>JAICRD010000150.1 GCA_025937535.1 Chloroflexota bacterium
CTCGGCAAGGACGGCCAAGCAACAGAGCCGATGTTGGCTGTCCCTGGTCCGCCACGGGGAGAAACGGCCACTTCCTGGCCGATACTCCCAGCAGCGAACGAACCAACGAGGGCGTTCAGCGCCGCTTGCCCAAAATCCCGAGGATGCTGCGCAGGATGGTGTTGAAGGTGCCGGAGCGGACGAAGCGGGCACCCTCCTGGGCGACGTCAGTCCAGTCGACGCCGCGCTCCGGTGCTCTCGTCGGCCGCATGCGGCGCTCATCGGGTGACTCGGGATCCTCGACTCCCTCCATCGGCTCACGAGCATCCGCCTCGACCTGCTTCATGCGGGCGGCCAGGAGCTCCTTCGCGGACTCGGGGTCGGTATCGGTCGCGTAGATCGACGCGATCGCCGAGGCGCTGACCACCGCGTCGAAGACGGCGGGCTCGACCTGGGCCATGAGCGACATCGGGGGACGCATCATGGTGCGCGCGGTCGGCATCGGCCGGCCCTTCGGATCGAGCGCGGTGATGAGCGCCTCACCGGTCCCGAGCGCGGTGAGCTCCTCCTCGACGTCGTAGAGGTCCGTGGTCGGGAAGGTATCGGCGGTGGCGCGGACGGTCTCGAGGTCGTCGGGGGTGAATGCTCGCAACGCGTGCTGGACGCGGTTGCCCAGCTGGCCGAGCACCTCGGCCGGAACGTCGGTCGGGGCGTGGGTCACGAAGAAGACGCCGACGCCCTTGGAGCGGATGAGGCGCGCGACGAGCTCGATCTGCTGCATGAACGTCTTGTTCGCGTCGCGGAACAGGAGATGCGCCTCGTCGAAGAAGAAGACGAGCTTCGGCTTTTCGACGTCGCCGACCTCGGGCAGCGATTCGTACAGGGACGCCAGCAGCCACATCATGAAGGTGCTGAACAGCGCCGGTCGGTCCTGCATGTCGGCCAGCTCGAGGATGCTGACGATGCCGCGGCCGTCATCGGCGGTGCGCAGGAAGTCGGAGACCTCGAACTCCGGGGAGCCGAAGAACGCATCGGCCTCCTGCTGCTCCAGCTCGACGATCTTGCGGACGATCACGCCGACGGTTGCCGTGGCCACCCCGCCGTACTCGGCCATCTCGGCCTTGCCCTCATCCGAGTTGAGGTGGTTGAGGAGCGCTCGCAGGTCCGCGAGGTTGACGAGCGGCAGCTTCTTGTCGTCGGAGTACTTGAAGGCCAGCGCCAGGACGCTCTGCTGCGTTTCGTTCAGGTCCAGCACCTTGGCCAGCAGGATCGGCCCGAAGCTCGAGACCGATGCACGCAGGCGAACGCCCTTGCCATCGCGATCGAGGGTGAAGAACTCGACCGGGAACGACTTCGGCGCGTACTCCACAAAGCCGATGGCGTTGGCGCGTCCGACGAGCTTGTCATTGGGCTCGGCCGCGGCCGCCAATCCCGAGATGTCGCCTTTGATGTCGCTGATGAAGACCGGCACGCCGGCGTCGGACAGCTGCTCGGCGAGCACCTGGAGCGTCTTCGTCTTGCCGGTGCCGGTGGCACCCGCCACCAGCCCATGGCGGTTCATCATTGCCAGCGGCACACGGATCTGGGCACCGGGTAGTGCCTCTTCGCCCTGCATGCCGGCGCCGAAGGTGAGCGCGTCGCCGTCGAAGGCGTAGCCGGCCGCCAGCGCGGCCTCGACATCGGTGGACATTGCCGGAGTGTACCGGCCGCCCGTAGGCTGCACCGATGACGTACAGCATCGTGGCGCGAGACCCGGCCAGCGGTGCGTTCGGCGTCGCCGTGCAGTCGCACTTCTTCGGCGTCGGGCCGGTCGTGCCGTGGCTGGAGCCGGGCATCGGCGCCATCGCAACCCAGGCATCGGTCAACGTCTCGTTCGGGCCGATCGGCCTGGAGCTGCTCCGATCCGGCCGAGCGGCTCCCGACGTCATCGCGGCCCTGGTGGCATCCGATGCCGGCTCCGCTGAACGGCAGATCGGTGTGGTCGACCGCGACGGCGTCGCGGCGGCGCACACGGGGGAGCGGTGCATCTCCGCGGCCGGCCACATCGTCGGCGACGGATTCAGCGTCCAGGGCAACCTCCTGCGGGCCGATGCGTGCTGGCCGGCGATGGCAGATGCCTACCGCGGGTCGGAAGGTTCGCCATTCTGGGAGCGTCTGCTCCTCGCCCTCGAGGCTGCCGAGGCCGCCGGCGGTGACGTGCGCGGCCGCCAGAGCGCGGCGATCGTGATCGTGTCCGGTGAGCCGGTCGCACAGGCATGGCAGGGCCGCCTGCTCGACGTGCGGGTCGACGACCATCCCGACCCCGTGCCGGAGCTCCGACGGCTCGCGGAGATGTCCGAGGCGTATCGCCTCATGGGCGAGCTGGAAGTCGGTGCGGCCGACCAGCGGCCGGTCGAGGAGCGCTACGCCGATGCGCGCCGGCTGGCGCCGGACGCGATGGAGCTCGTCTTCTGGCGCGGCATCGAGCTCGCGCTGGCCGGCGATGAAGCGGCCGCGCGCCGGGAGCTGGACATCGCGTTCGCGGCCGATGCCACCTGGCGCCAGGCGCTTCGTCACGTCGCCGCGGCCGGTCATGCTGGTGACGATCCAGGGCTCGTCGATCGCCTGTTGGACGAGGCGTGATAGCGCAACGAGCACGACAGTGGCTGGCGCTTCCACGTCGGCGACGAGCCGCAGGAATACCTCGACGACGCCGATCGGCCATTCATCACCCTGAAGCTGCCCCGGGCGGCCGATCTATCGGGCAATGGTGCACGTGGATGGGCGCTCACGTGCATCTCGACCCGAAATGTGACGCACGGACGCACGTAACGCCAGCTTCGTGCGCCTGATTGCCCGATATTTCGGCGGGCTTGCAACCGGTTCGTGTAGTGGCGGTCTTACGCCGGCTGACCGTGCTCAGCCGCGCTTCGGATCGATCCTCGGCAGACGCGTTTTGCCTTCGACCAGGAAGTGGCGGAACCACTCGTCGATGAGGCGCAGGTTGTCGACGCGCCGGAACGGCGTGCCGGATCGGGTCAGCTCGTGCGACTCCTCGGGGACGCGCATGAGCCGCACGGTCTTGCGCAGCGATCGCAGGACGGCGAACAGCTCCTCCGCCTGGGTGATGGTGCAGCGCAGGTCCTTCTCCGAGTGCTGGATCAGCAGCGGCGTGGTCACGTTGGTCGCGTAGGTCAGCGGTGAGTGGCGCCGGTACAGGTCCCAGTCCTCCCACGGATGGACGCCGTACTCGAAGAGGCCGAAGGTCGGGCCGCCGATATCGCCCGACAGCATCTGGCTGATCATGTCGTTCACGCTGCGGCAGGTCACCGCCGCCTTGAAGCGATCCGTATGGCCGACGATCCACGAGGTCAGATAGCCGCCGTAGGAGCCGCCGGTGACACCCAGCCGATCCGGATCGACCAGTCCATCGGCGATGAGGGCGTCCACGCCGGCCATCACGTCCTGCATCGGCCCGTCGCCCCAGTCGCGCATGTTCGCGGTCAGGAAGGCCTGGCCGTATCCCTGCGAGCCGCGCGGATTGCAGGCGTACACGCTGATGCCCGACGCGGCCAGCTGCTGCCACTCCCACATCAGCGACCAGCCGTAGAGCGTGGCGGGACCTCCGTGGATCTCGACCACGAGCGGCGCAGGGCTCCGCTTCGTGCTGCCGGGCGCCGGATAGAACCAGCCCTGCACGCGCCGGCCCTCGACCTCGTGCCAGCGCTCGACGGGCGCGACGAGCGCGACGTCCCCCCACCGCTCGGACATCAGCTTGGTGACGGTGCGCAACGCGACGCGCTCGTTGCCGGAGAGCCGCGCCGCGCCGATGTCGCCGACCACGATCTCAGGCGCCTGGGTCGCCGTGCTCCGCGCCGCCGCGATCCGGGCACCGCCACGCGGGAGCTCGGTCGCGGTCGCCCGCGCGAGGAAGTGGCGCGCTCCGGTCATGCGCTCCAGGCGGCCTCCGTCGATCTCGACACGCCACAGCTCCATGGAGCCCTCGACGGGTGCCGCGAACATCAGCCAGCGTCCGCCGGCCAACCACTTCGGCCGGCCGACAGCGGCGCCGACCAGGTCGCTGTTGACGCCGGCGGCGGCCTCCAGATCGGACTCGCCGATGAGGTCCTCGGCCACTCCGTCTCGGACGCGCATGCGCCACACGGAGGGCTGGTTCAGCACGCCGCGCGTCCAGTCGCGGTTCCCGACCGCCGCGATCCACTTGCTGTCCGGCGACCAGGACGGGTGTCCCCATTGCTGGCGGCCGCGCCCCGGTGACAGCTGGCGAAGGTTCCGGCCGCGAACATCGATGACGTAGATGTCGCTGCGCCATCCGAGATCGGGATTCGGGTGCCGGTCCGAGACGAACGCGATCTGCCGCCCATCCGGCGACCATTGCGGGTCGACGTCATGGTGGTCGCCCGTCGTCAGGCGCTCGACCTCGCCGCTGCCGACGTCGACAAGCCACAGGCGGGTGAACCGCTCGTTGATGAACCCGGCGCCGTTGAACTGGTACAGCAGCGTATCGATCAGGCGCGTGTCCGGCGGCGGCGGATCATCGGGCTTGCGGTCGGGCTTCTTCTCCGGCTCCGCAGCGTCGGCCGTGCTGACGACCACGAGCCGTCGGCCGTCCGGCGACCACTCGAGGGCCTCCACGTCCTTTGGAAGGTCGGTGAGCTGGCGCGCCTCGCCGCCATCGGCGAATGGCAGCAGCCAGACCTGTGTGCCGCCCTCCTTCGGCGCCTCGGGCTTGCCCGGCTTCGCCCCACCGCCGCCCGCCTGGAGCACGGCACCGCGGTCGGACAGGAAGGCAATGGTGCGGCCATCGGGACTCCAGCGCGGGAGCGTGTCGTTCTTGCTGCCGACGGTCAGCTGCCGAGCCGGTTCGCTTCCATCCGCAGGCGCAAGCCACAGAGAGGTGCGATAGCCATCCTTGCCCGGCGCCACCGCCTTCACACTGAATGCGACGTAACGACCATCCGGCGAGAGGGCGACATCGGTGGGGACCTGGAGGTCGTAGAGGTCCTCGGGGCGCGGTGCGCGGGCGGCCATCGGCAGAGACTTCTCCAGTGGGGATGGGCCGCCAGTCTAGCCCGCGAGCGCCGTCAGATGGAGATCGCTTCGCGTTCCGCCTCGGTGGGCTCGGCCAGCGTCAGCCTGGGCCTACCAGTTCGTGGCGGTCGAGGGCTCGATCTCGCCGACCGACGCAAGCCAGCGCTCGGCGTCGATGGCGGCCTTGCAGCCGTCGCCGGCGGCGGTGACCGCCTGGCGGTAGTGGTGGTCGTGGACGTCGCCGGCGATGAAGACGCCGTCGATGCCGGAGCCGGTCTCGCCCACGATCTCGAGGTAGCCGCCCTCGCCCACGCGCAGCTGGCCCTCGAACAGCTCCGTGTTGGGCTTGTACCCGATGGCGACGAACATCCCCTGC
>JAICRD010000072.1 GCA_025937535.1 Chloroflexota bacterium
GATCGTCGCCGCTGTCATTCGATCGGGTGGTCTCGCACTCATCGGCGTTGCGCTGCTGGCGGTTGCCGCGGGGTGCTGGCGGGGCGCGGCCGACGAACCCGCCGGCGCCGGGGCTTCGGTCGCCGTCCTTGTCGATGGTGCCGAGCACGACATCGCCGGGACGGTGATGGACGACCCGCGGCCGCGCGAGGATCGGCTCCAGCTGGTGCTCGGCGACGTCAGCGCCGACGGGCTCGCCAGGACGGACCGCCTGCTGGTATGGCTGCCGCGCGGCATCGACGCGCACAGCGGTGAGCTGGTACGGCTGAGCTCCGAGGTCGAGCTGGCCGAGGACTTCGACGGCTTCGCGTATCGAGATTACCTGGCGCGCCAGGGCATCGGTGCCATCGCCCGGGCAAACTCGGCAAGCGTCGTGGCGGAGGGCAGCGGACCCGCCAGCATGGTGGCCGCGCTGCGAGGGACGCTGCTGGGAGGTCTCAACGACATCGTTCCCGAGCCGGAGGCAGCGCTGGGCGCCGGCATCCTGCTCGGCGTTCGTGCCTCGATCGCGCCGGAGATCAACGACGCGTTCTCAACGGCGGGCCTCACCCACGTGGTCGCCATCTCGGGCTGGAACATCGCCATCGTCGCGGCGCTCGTCGCCGCCGCGGTCCGTCCGCTCGGACGTCGTCCTGGAGGTCGATGGACGACGGTTGCGATCGCCGCTGCCGTCGTCGCCGGCTACGTGATCCTGACCGGGGCCAGCCCGTCGGTGGTGCGCGCCGCGCTCATGGCGGCCGCGATGCTCGTGGCGCGCCTGGGCGGCTCGCGCGCGCACGCCTCGTCGGCGCTGGCGATGGCCGCGCTGGTCATGGTGGTCGCCGCGCCACCGGTGCTGTGGGACGTCGGCTTCCAGCTCTCACTCCTCGCCACCGCCGGGCTGGTGTGGTTCGGCGCGTCCGTCGAGCGCCGGCTGGCTGGGTGGCCTGGGTGGCTCCGGGAGCCGGTGGCGCTGACCCTGGCGGCGCAGCTCACGACGCTGCCCGTGATCCTCGTGAACTTCGAGCGCCTCTCGCTGGTGGCACCGATCGCCAACGTCCTGGTCGTGCCGTTCGTGCCGGTCGCGATGCTCTTCAGCGCGCTGGCATCGCTCGTCGGGGCCTTCGACGCGGCCGTCCACGTGCCGGTCGTCTCGACCGCGCTCACGTGGTTCGCGGGCGGCGCCGCATGGCTCGTGCTGCGGGTCATCGTCACGCTCGGGACAACGGTCGCCTCGGTGCCGCACGCCGCCATCGACGTCAGCATCCCGCCCGCCTTCGCGCTCGCCTGGTTCCCTCTCCTCGGGATCGCCAGCTGGGCGACGCGCAGTGCAGGACTCGAGCCGTTCGACCGCGGGCTCGAGCCGCGGGCCGAGGGCGCCTCATGGCTGCGACGGCTCGTGCGGCCGCTCCCGATCACCATCGGACTGGTCGGTGTGCTCTTGGCGATCACCCTCGGCTCCCAACCCGACGGGCGGCTGCACCTCACGGCGCTCGACATCGGCCAGGGCGACGCCATCCTGGTCGAGGCACCTTCGGGCACGACCATGCTGGTCGACGGTGGCCCGGATCCGGAGCTGACGCTTCGCCGCATCGGCGCGAACCTGCCGTTCTTCGCGCGACGCATCGACCTGCTGGTGCTGACCCATCCGCACCAGGATCACGTCGCCGGACTGGTCGACGTGCTCGACCGCTTCCGCATCGGCGCCATCCTCCAGGCGGGCATCGGCTACGAGAATCCATCCTTCGAGCGCCTGCTGGCCGATGCGGACCGGACCGCGACGCCCGTCGTCATCGCCCGCGCCGGACAACGCATCGCGCTGGACGCGACGACCGATGTCAGGGTGCTCTACCCGAGCGCGGCCGAGGCGGCCGCGCCATTGCCTGACGGGGACATCAACAACGGCTCGGTCGTCCTGCTGCTCACGCACGGAGGCTTCACGGCGCTGCTGACCGGCGACGCCGAGGCGCCCGTCGAGGCCGCACTGCTCGCGCGCGGCGCGATTCCGGAGGTCGACGTGCTCAAGGTCGGCCACCACGGATCCACGTCGTCGACAACGCCGGGATTGCTCGAGGCGGCGCAGCCTACCGTCGCGCTCATCTCTGACGGCACGGGCAACGAGTACGGCCATCCGGCTCCCCAGACGCTGGCCGCCCTCGCAGCGCGGCCCGGCCTGGCCGTCTTCCGAACCGATCTCGACGGCGACATCGAGGTCGAGACCGATGGCATCACCTACCGCGTGCACACGACACGTGGATGGGACGCCGCGCGACCGGTGCATGGCCTCCAGGGCGCGGGTAGGATCCATCCGTGGCCATCCCCGATCGCGCGACCTGTCGACGCCTGCTCGACGAAGCCGGTCTGCCCGATGGGATCGTCATTCATTCCAAAGGCGTCGCCCGCGTCGCCGTCGCCGCTGCCGGCCTCGTTGCCGAGGCCCAGATCCCGGTCGACGGCGCGCTGGTCGAGGCGGCGGCGCTGCTGCACGACATCGACAAGATCGAGATCCGGCGCAGTGGCGGAGAGCACGGGATCGTCGGGGCACGGCGGCTCGAGGCGATGGGCTATCCCGAGCTCGCCATGCCGGTCGCCTCCCACCCGATCACGTCGCTCCTCGATGACGACCGCTTTCCCATCGGCTGGCCGTCGGTGATCGTGGCGGTCGCCGACCGCCACGTGGCGCAGGAGTTCATGACCGTCGACGAGCGACTGGACGACATGAAGCAGCGACACCCCGAGTACGCCGTCTCGATCGAGGCGGCTCGGCGACCGGCGCGCGCCCTCGAGGCCCAAGTGGCAGAGGCGATCGACGTCCGGGTCGACGAGCTGGTCGACCGGCTGCGCGCGGCGTGGGAGTCCGGCTCGTGAGCACGTCACTACTCCTACTCCACGGTGACGACGGCTTCGGCCTCGACACGGCACTGGCGGAGTTCGCAGGCGAGATCGACGCGACCGACCGAGCCGAGATCATCCCCGAGCGCACGCCGGACGAGGCGGCCATCGACCGCGCGCGGCTGGAGTCGGGAACGGTCAGCATGTTCGGCGCCCACCTCGCGGTGCTGCGTCAACCGCTGAAGGCCGCCGGACGATCGACCGCCGCGGCTGACCGGTTGCTGGCGCTTGTGACCGATCTCCCCGAGGGCTCGGCGCTGGCCCTCGTCGAGGAACGACCGTCACGCGACATCGGTAAGCCGCCGGCGCTGCTCAAGCGCCTGGCGGATGCGGTCCGCGAGCGTGGCGGACGGGTCGAGGAGCACGGTGCACCCCGTCGCGGCGACCTGCGTGGCTGGATCACCGCCCACGCCGCCCGGACAGGCATCAAGATCGAGGTTCGGGCGGCGCACATCCTCGCCGAGCGCATCGGCGGCGCCATTTGGGAAACCGATATCGAGCGTGGCGAGATGACGCGCATCGCCGATTCGGAGCTGCGCAAGCTGGCCACCTACGCCGGCGAGCGACCGATCGGCGTCGAGGACGTCGAGGCGCTGACCGCCGACACGCGACCCGCATCGGTCTTCGCCATCACCAACGCGGTCGACCGGCGCGAGCCTGCGGCCGCCGCGGAAGCGCTCCGGCGGGCGCTGGCCGAGGGGCAGCCCGGGCTGCGCATCCTCGCCTCGCTGGCGGGGCGCGTCAGCGACCTGATCGTCGTCCGCGACCTCGCGTCGCGGAAGACGCCGCCGAACGAGATCGCGAAGCGCGTCGCGCGGGGCAACGCGCGCGTGGCCGAACGGCTGGTGGATGCCGCGAAGCGGTATCGGGGCGAGGAGCTGGAAGCGATGCTCATCGGCCTGTTCGAAGCCGACCTGGCGATCAAGGCCAATGTTATGGACGAGGAGCCGGCGCTGGCGGCCTGGCTCGGCGAGCACCTGCTCGCGTCACGTTAGCTGCCCTTCTCCTCGGCTTTGCGTCCCATGCACGAGTCAGAGGAGGAAGCCAGTCCCGCCGATTGGTTCGGCCCGCTCACGTGCGCGGCGTGCACGGCCGTGAGCTGACGTCCTCCGGTTCGTGCAGCGGGTGCAAGGAATCGGTCGAAGCCTACCGGCGCTCCTCCAGTTCGTGCACCGGGTGCAAAGCCCCGGGGAGCGGAGGCCTGGGCCGGCTCGCTGCCGTTAGGCCGCGCCCGCCTGTCCGGTTGCGAGCACGCGATCGGACTCGATCGCGAAGGTGCAGCGCGCCCCGTCGAGGCCCAGGATGCCGATCAGCTGTTGATCGACGTACAGCTGGCGGCAGGGCACGCACAGCGCACCGGGGATGGCGAAGAAGAGGCGCTCATCGGCCTCGGTGTCGCGGAAGACGGTGTCGAACACGCTCGTCAGGAGAGCGCCGCTGCAGAAGCGGCAGGTCTCGATCGGTCGCGAACGTCGCGGCTGGGCGGTCATGGCGTCGAGCATCGGCGCGAGCGTGTCAGCTCTCAATGGGACCGATGGGCCATGCCGTTGGGACCCCGGCAGTACTTCCGAGCCGACCTCAGACGACGCGGACGACCTGCGCTGCCTTGCCCCACAGGCGCTCGAGGCCGTAGAACTCGCGCTCGTCGGGCGCGAAGACATGGACGATGACCGAACCGAAGTCGAGCAGCACCCAGCGCGACGACTGCTTGCCCTCCACCCCGAGCGGACGAATGCCGTCATCGCGCAGCTCGTCGACGATGGCGCCGGCCAGCGCCTGCACCTGGCGGTCACTGCGGCCGGAGACGATGACGAAGAAGTCGGCCATCGTGGTGAGCTCGGCGGTGCGCAGCAGGACGATGTCGTTGCCCTTCTTGTCCGAGGCGATCTCGACGATGCGATGCGCCAGCTCGGAGGCGTCGGTCGGGATGTCGACGCGGTCGGTTTCGGCCAGGTTTCGGCTCCCCTTCATGCGCGGCGGTAGAGCCCGCGCTCGGCGATCAGCTCTTCGACGCCGCGCGGCACAAGGTAGCGGATGGCGTGCCGGGCCGCCACCCGCGCGCGAATCTCCGAGCTGCTGACGTCCAGGCTCGGGCCCTCCAGCAGATGGATGCGTGACGCGTTTGCGCCGAACCGCTCCTCCAGGCTGGACCGATCAGGCAGCGGGCTCCCCGGGCGCGGCCCGACCACCCACTCGATCCGCTCCAGCAGCGCATCCGGCTCGCGCCAGGTGCCGATGGCGTTCAGCGAATCGGCGGCCATGAGCAGGTAGAGCGTCGCGTCGTCGCCGTAGGTGCGCGCCAGCTGGTCGACGCTGTCGATGGTGTACGACGGCCCCGGCCGCTCCATCTCGATGAGGGTCAGCTCGAAGCAGTCATCGGTCGCGATCGCCAGGCGCGTCATGAGCAGCCGATCCGCCGCCCGCGACAGGCCCTTCGGCCGCTTGTGCGGCGGCTGCGCGGCCGGCATGAACAGCACCCGGTCGAGCGCCATCGCATCGGCGGCAAGCGTCGCCAGCCACAGGTGGCCGATGTGGGGTGGGTCGAAGGTGCCACCCAGGATGCCGATGCGCCGCGGCGCGTCATCGGCGCCTCCCCGAGCCGTCCGGGCCTCGGGTGCGCTGAGCAGCAGGCTGCTCATTCGTCTCCCCACTCCAGCTCGGTACTGCCGATGTGAACCATCGTTCCCGGTGCGGCGCCCCGGCGCCGCAGCTCCTCGTCGACGCCGAGCCGCTCGAGCATCCGCCAGAAGCGGTCGCGCGACTCCTCGTTCTCGAAGTCGGTGCGGGCGGCGGCAATCTCGATGCGCCGGCCCTGGACCCGCAGGTCGTCTCCCTCGGCCACGACCTGCCAGCCTTCGGCAAGCGGGTCGAACCGATGCACCAGCATCTCCTCCGGCTCGTGCTGGTCCGCCTCGCCCGCGGCGTCGAGCGCGGTAACCAGCGCGGTGCGCAGCGCCTGGAGCCCGGTGCCGTCGTGGGCGCTGACCCCGATGGGATCCGTGCCACGCTTGCGCAGCGCGGCGCGCAGCTCGGGCCAGCGCTCGCGCACCTCGGGCAGGTCGAGCTTGGTGACGACCATCGGGAACTGGCGCTCCAGGAGTGAGGGGTCGTGGAGGCGCAGCTCCTCGGCGACGGCCTCCCACTCCTCGAGGGGCTCGCCAGCCGCTCCGTCGACCACGGCGACCAGGACGCGCGTGCGCTCGACGTGTCGAAGGAAGTGGTGCCCGAGGCCGCGTCCCGCGTGGGCGCCCTCGATGAGGCCGGGAACGTCGGCCATCACCGCGGTGCGCTCACCATCGCCGTCGAGCGCGATCACGCCGAGGTTGGGCGTGACGGTGGTGAACGGGTAGTTCCCCACCTCGGGCCGCGCCTCGGTCAGCGCCGCCAGCAAAGTCGATTTGCCGGCGTTCGGGGCACCGACCAGGCCGATATCGGCGATGAGCTTCAGCTCCAGCTCGATCCAGCGCTCCTGACCGGGCGTGCCCTTCTCGGCGTGCTTCGGCGCGCGGTTGGTCGGCGTTGCGAAGCGAGCGTTGCCGCGACCGCCGCGACCGCCGCGGGCGACCACCAGGCGGTCATCGGCCTCGATCAGCTCGCCGACCCATTCGTCATCGGCACGGACGACCGTCCCGGGCGGGACGCGCACGACGAGGTCGCCGCCGTTGCGGCCGTGCGCCTTCCGGCCCATCCCACGTCCGCCCGGCGTCGCGCGGAAGTGGCGCCTGCGCTTGAAGTCGCCCAGGGTCGTCATCCCGGGCTCGACCACCAGCACGACGTCGCCGCCCTTGCCACCGTCGCCGCCATCCGGACCGCCGCGCGGCACGTGGGCCTCGCGGCGAAAGGTGCTGGCGCCGTCGCCACCGTCGCCGCCGGAGACCAGGATGCGGGCGCGATCAGCGAACATCTGGCGCGAGCATAGCAACGCCGGCGACGAGCGCCGGCGCGGGTGCCATCGGCCGAGGAGGACCGGGAACTAGAAGTAGCGCAGCGGGTTGTCGATGAAGCCGTTCACGATCACCTCGAAGTGACAGTGCGGCCCGGTCGCGAGGCCCGTCATGCCGATGGCGCCGATGCCCTGGCCGGCGCCGACGTACTGCCCGGCACGAACCCAGACGCTGGAGAGGTGGTTGTACACGGTCTGCATGCCGTTGCCATGGTCGATCTGGATCACGTAGCCGCCACCGTTGTTCCGCCATCCGGCCCACGTCACCGTTCCGGACTGGGCGGCCACGATCTGCGATCCATACGGCGCCGCGATGTCGAGCGCCAGGTGGCCGGCGTGGTAGTACTGGCTGATCGTGCCGCCCGGGACCGGCCACACCAGTGCGCCCGTTGCCGCTGGACGCGCCGTGCGAGTCGATGGGACACCGACGTTGACGGTGCCGACGGACGCGCCATTCGGGGCGGGCAGTGGCGTGGCGTCGGGATCCACGGGGACCGGGGTCGGCATCGGCTCATTCGGGCGACCCGCTGACGTGCCGCGATCAAGCAGCGTGGCCTGCTCCTCGATCATCGCATCGACGTCGTACGTGGTGGCTGTCAGCTCCTGGGTGGGCGCAGCGGCACCGCGAACGCTGGAAATGAGTGGGAGGAAGCTGCGGTCGGTGGAAGGACCTGCGCCGTCATGCCCACCGGTGCTGCTGAACCCGGCGAAGGATGCGGCGACGACGAGTGTGACGACCGACAGGTGGGCGATCACCCGTGTGGGAACGTTGCTCTCGGTGACTCGGCGATAGAGCCGGCTCGGATCAGGCAATAGGAAGTCGAGCTCCGCCTACACGGGTTGATGGGTCAACGCTGCCGCATGAGTCTCCTGTCGGTCCGATCCGTTGGATCGCTCCCCCGACGGCCGATGGCCGGAATTCATGCTTGCGGCATCGTAACAGCGCGGTTCTAGCCCGGCAACCGGAATGTGCACAGGGCGCGCGGTACTAACGGCTCGTGCGGAACGGAGGGGTCCGTCCCGGTTCAGGGCGCTTCGCTGGACAGCTGAAGCGCCGGCGATCCGAGATCGCTGAAGAGCTCGCTCCCCTCTCTAAGCGAGATCCATGCCACGCTTCTGCCGTCCGGCGCGGGAGGCAGCGTGACCTCGATGGTCACCGACTCGCCGGGCGCCAGCGCGGGGACGGTGACGCCGATCGGCTCCAGTGCGTCGGGCGGGAAGGCGAGGTACGGCTGGTCCGTCTCCTGCCACCCGGCCACCAGATCGAGGTCGCTCGCCCAGGCCCGGGTGCCGGTGTTCGTCAGCGTCAGGCGCACCGGTCCATCGGGTACCACCTCGGCCCAGTAGGGCGGGCCGTCGCCGGGGACCTCGGACGGCGGCACTGCGTCAGCTCCACCGGCGAGGCCGATGCGCGCCGCCAGCGGCCGATCCTCGAAGAAGGCCGCGATGCCCTCGAACAGGCCTGTCGCGACGGCGTCTTGACCGGTGTCCGACGCCAGCAGGTCGTGCTCGGCGCGCAGGGTGATCGAGCCGACCTCCGACAGCACCACCGGCATCAGGCCGCCGCGCGTCGGCTGCGCCCATCGGTTCGGACGCTCCTCGGTCTCCTCCAGCAGCGGTGGCGCGACGAGGTAGAAGTTGTGCGCAGTCGTGCCGCGGTCGCCTCGGTCGTAGTCGGCGATCGCGCCCAGGTGGGCGACGACGCCGCTCTCGATCGCATCGGCCAGGCGCGCGGTCGCGTCGACGCCCCACGGCGTCTCATCGGTGTAGAAGGTCTCGCTGAAGGCGATCTCGACGGGCTGGCCGGCATCGAACGGCGAGTTGATGTGGATGCTGACCAGCGCATCCGCCCGGGACAGGTTCGCCAGGTCCAGGCGGGCCTGCAGCTCGTCGCGGGTGCGCGTCGCCTCGGGCTGATCGTCGTTGCCGAAGCCGGACATCCCGTCACCGTTGACGTCGCGGAATGGCGGGCCCTCGCAGTCGAGCGGCGGATAGTCGTCGCCGGCGAGCGCCTCGTCCGAGTCTCGGATCATGACGACGCGTACGCCATCGGCCTCCAGCAGGTCACGCAGCGCCTGTGCGATGCCGAGCGTCAGCGTCTTCTCCGCAAGCTGGACCCCGCGCTCCGATGGGTCCGGCACGCCCCAGTCCAGGCAGCCGCCATGGCCGGCATCGATGGCGACCACGATCGCGCCGGGGTTCGGAGGGTAGATCTCGCTGTCGGACCCGGGGGCCGCCTCGATCGGGCCGGTGGTCGGGTTGGGCGCCGCATCGGTCGGCACCGGCTCCGCGCTCGGCGCCTGCGTCGAGATCGGAAGGTCGGCGCCGCAGGCGGCCAGAAGCACGAGCATCGCGAGGACGAGCCCACGGATCACGGCGCGAACGGGACGCACGGAACGCGAGGATCGCGGTGCTAGGTGCGTTCTGAGGCTTCGACGCTCTTCGACAGCGAGACGAGGAACTCGGCGTTGTTCTTCGTCTTGCCGAGTCGCTGCATGAGCAGCTCGATGCCCTCGTTGGGACCGACGGCCGAGAGCATGCGGCGCATGGTCCACACCATTCGCAGCTCGTTCTCGTCGAGCAGCAGCTCCTCGCGCCGGGTACCCGAGCGCAGGACGTCGATGGCCGGGAAGATGCGCTTCTCGCTCAGCTTGCGATCCAGGGCCAGCTCCATGTTGCCGGTGCCCTTGAACTCCTCGTAGATGATCTGGTCCATCCGGGAGCCGGTGTCCACCAGGGCGGTGCCGATGATGGTCAGCGAGCCGCCCTCCTCGATTGCC
>JAICRD010000024.1 GCA_025937535.1 Chloroflexota bacterium
CGACCACTTCATCGGCGCCGAGCGAGGACACCATCTCGAGCGCCCGCGGCCCGGTCACGGCGGTCACCTCCGCGCCGAGGGCCCTGGCGATCTGCACCGCCAGGCTGCCGACGCCGCCACCCGCGCCGTTGATGGCGACGCGCTGCCCAGCCTGGAGCTGACCCTTGTCGCGCAGGCCCTGGAGCGCGGTGAATCCGGCGGTGGGGATGGCGGCGGCCTCCTCGAAGGTCAGGCCGGATGGCATCGGCATCATGGTCTTGCCGGCGACGTACTCCGCGAAGGCTCCGAAGCGCGACCCGAACGCCTGGTCTCCGGGCTCGAGGTGCGTGACCGCGGAGCCGACCGCCTCGACGACGCCCGCGACGTCCAGCCCGATCTCGGGCGTCTTCGGCGCGCGAAAGCCCTCGCTCAGGCGCGCCAGGTACGGCTTGCCGCGCTGCATGTGCCAGTCGTGCGCATTGGCCGATGACGCACGCACCCGGACGAGCACTTGATCGTCGTTCACGGCCGGCACGTCGATCTCTCGAAGCTCGAGGCGCTCTGCGCCGCCGTAGCGAACCCTCCGGTAGGCTTTCACGGGAAGTCCTGCTTTCTTACGGTGTAAGGTCGAGCCGCACTGTAGGCCTTACGGTGTAAGATTGTCAACACCCACGCGGAGAAAGGGCGCATGGCGATCCAACCCAGGCCGAAGGACCAACGCGAGCCGCTCAACCGCGAGCGCGTGCTCCGCGCTGCCATCGACCTGGCCGATGCGGGCGGCATCGAGTCGCTGAGCATGCGGCGGCTCGCGCAGGAGCTCGGTGTCGAGGCCATGTCGCTCTACCACCACGTCGCGAACAAGAGCGACATCCTGAGCGGCATTGCGGACATGGTGGTCGAGGAGTACGAGCTGCCCGAGCCGGGCCCGGACTGGAAGGCATCCATCCGCCGCACCGCCATCTCGGCGTATCGAGTCCTGCTTCGTCATCCATGGGCCGCCAGCCTGCTGCTGGCCGGCACGACGCCCAGCACCGCGCGCCTGCGCTACATGGACGCACTGCTCGGGACCCTCCGGGCCGCGGGCTTCTCGGCCGACATGACCGATCACGCCTACCACGCCCTCGATAGCCACATCATGGGATTCACCCTGTGGGTCACCGGCATGAACCTGCCGCGCGACGAGGAGTTCGACGCCCTCGCGACGGGCTTCCTGGCGCAACTACCCGCCGACGAGATGCCACATCTCGTCGAGCACGTGCACCAGCACCTCAAGCCCCGCGACCCGAACGACAAGCCCGAATTCGAGTTCGGGCTCGATCTCCTGCTCGACGGCCTGGAGCGGCTGCGCAACCCCGCGACGTGAAAATTCGCTCGCTGCGCGGCGCATTAGCCGGTCGGTTGGGGGCCGCCGATGCGGACCTGTTGCGCAGTCGGCGGGCGCGCGACAATACGCGCCTGTGGCTGATGGAACCGTTCTGAGCGGCATGCCCCCGGCGCCCGATTCGCTGGGCGCAGCGGGCGCCGCCGCGCTCGGCCGCCACGCGTGGCAGGAGGCGTACGAGGCGCTGTCGGCAGCGGACGCCGCGGGCACGCTGTCGCCGGCCGAGCTGGACATGCTCGCCGATGCCGCCTGGTGGACCGGCCGCCTGCCAGTCGCGCTCGAGGTCCGAGAACGGGCGTATGCCGCCGCGACGCGTGCCGGTGATGTCCCGGGAGCGGTGGCCGCGGCCATCGGCCTGGGCCGGGACCACCTGCTCCGCAACGACATCGCCATCGCCAACGCCTGGCTGAACCGCGCCGGTCATCTGCTCGAGGGCGTGCCGGAGAACATCGGCCACGGCTACCTGGCCGCGTGCCGCGCGTTCTCCTCGGCGCTCTCCGGTGACGCCGAGGCCTCGCTGGCCGAGGCCAGCGAGGCGGTCGAGATCGGGGAGCGGCTCGGCGATCGCGACCTCACCGCCTTCGCGAGGAGCGAGAAGGGGTCGGCACTGGTCTCGCTCGGGCGCATCGAGGAGGGACTGACGCTCATCGACGAGGCGACGATCGCCGCGGTCGGCGGCGAGCTCGAGCCGCGCATCGCCGGCGGCGTGTGCTGTGCCAGCATCGAGACCTGCCAGGCGCTCGGCGAGCTGAATCGGGCGGCTGCGTGGACCGAGGCCCAGGATCGATGGTGCCGGCGCGAGGCGATCAACGGCTTCCCCGGCATGTGCCGGGTGTTCCGCGCCGGCGTGAAGCAGTTCCGCGGCGCCTGGCTGGAGGCCGAGGCGGAGGCGCGACAGGCGTCGATCGAGCTCGAGGGATTCATGCCGGCCGCCGCCGGGAGCGCCTTCCTCCAGATCGGCGAGCTGCGCCTGATGCGCGGCGACCTGGCCGGCGCGGAGGAGGCATTGATGCGCGCCCATGCGCTCGGCACCGATCCCGAGCCGACCCTGTCGCTGCTGCGATTGGCCCAGGGACGCGTCGATGCGGCCGTCGCCGGCGTCGGACGCGCGCTCGACGAGCCCTTTTCCATGCCGAGCTGGCGAGCGCCGCCCGGATCACCGCTGCATCGGCTGCCTCTGCTCCGGGCGCAGGTCGAGATCACCATTGCGGCCGGCGAGGTGGCGACGGCGCGAGCCGCGGCGGACGCCCTGCGCGAGATCGTCGAGGCGTTCCCGAGCGCCATCTCGCGAGCGGCATCGATGACCGCCAACGGTGCGGTCGAGCTGGCCGAAGGATCAGCCGATGCCGCCGTGCGAACGCTCAGACCGGCGGTCGCCGCGTGGAATGAGCTGGCCGCGCCCTACGACGCGGCCCGGGCGCGCATGATCCTGGCCGAGGCGCACGAGGCTGCCGGCGCCCGCGAGCGCGCCATGCTCGAGCTGCACGCGGCGCGCGCCGCGTTCGAACGGCTCGGCGCGACACCCGACCTGCGCCGCGCCGAGCAGCGCCTCGCGCAGCACCACGACGCCACCTCCGAACCGGTCGTCCCGGCCGACGAGCGAGTGGTCCGGACCTTCGTCTTCACCGACATCGTCGACTCCACCCGGCTGGCCGAGGTGCTCGGCGACGAGGCGTGGGGCGCGCTCATGCGTCGCCACGATCGCTCGCTGCGCGAGGTCATCGGCGAGCATGGTGGCGAGGAGATCAAGGCAACGGGCGACGGCTTCTTCCTCGCGTTCGCCGACACCGGCGCGGCCATCGACGCCATGGTCGCGGTCCAGCGACGCCTCGCCGCGGACCGCGAGGAGCATGGTTTTGCGCCGGCCGTTCGGATCGGGATGCACACCGCCGAGGCGAGCCGCACCGGCCTCGACTACCTCGGGCGCGGGGTCAACTACGCGGCGCGCATCGGCGCGGCGGCGGGCGACGGGGAGATCGTTGCCAGCGAAGCGACGTTCGAGGCCGCGCGACGACCGGTACCCGAGTCAGGGCGACGGAGCCTGGCGTTGAAGGGCATCGCGGAGCCCGTGGCGGTGGCCTCGATCCCCTGGCGTTAGCTCAGTCCGCTGCGAGTCCGCCGAAACGCAGCCAGCCCTCGGGCGCCTGGGCCAGGAGCGTCGGGTCTCAGGCGATTCCGGCCGCCCGATCGAGCTCCTGGAGCAGGTCATGGGCGGCCAGCTCGACCGCCTTGTGCCGCCACTCGGCAGCGCGGAAGTGACAGGCGATGATGCCGCTGCGATGGATGCGCCGGAAGTCGCCGAAGACGAACGCGTAGCGCGCCTTGGTGCCGTCGTTGGCCCCGTCCGTCAGGCCGAGGTGCCACGCCGCGTACTCGTCCCAGGAGTGCTTCGCGAGATACCGGTTCTCGGCCTCGGCATCGGGCTGCACGTCGCCCCAGTCGCTGTCGAGCACGTACTGCCGGGCCTTGATCAGCTCCCTGGCTCGTTCGACGCCCGCGCTGTTCACCGTGTACGAGGCCATCGACATAGGGTACGGCAGGTAGCATCCGCCCATGAACGACGCCTTTCCGCTGCCGGGCGCGGGGACGCCCGTGGTCGCGGTCCCCGCACCGGGACCAGGTGTCGGCTGGTGGTCCGGCGCCTCGAGCGCAGCGCTGGATGACGATGGCAGCTTCGTCATCGCGTATCGCGTCCGCACCGGCGCTGCCGGGCGCGGTTCGACGTTCGTGGCGCGATCGCCCGACGGCGAGCGGTACACGACGGTCGCGCACCTCGACCAGTCCGATTTCAACGCGGCCTCCATGGAGCGCCCGTCGCTGGTGCGGACCGATGACGGCCGCTGGCGCCTGTACGTCTGCTCCGCCTCCAAGCCGCCGAGCAAGCACTGGTGGATCGACCTGCTGGAGGCCGATGACCCCGCCGACCTGGCCACAGCCCAGGCGCGGACCGTCTTCCCCGGCGACGAGACGGTGGGCGTCAAGGATCCGATCGTGCGGCGCACGCCCGACGGCGCCTGGGAGGCATGGATCTGCTGCCACCCGCTCGACGAGGCTGATGAAGAGGACCGCATGACGACCGCGTATGCGACGTCGGCCGATGGCGTCGAATGGCAGTGGCACGGCACCGTGCTGGCCCCGCGGGCCGGGACCTGGGACCAGCGCGGCGCCCGCCTCACCGTCGTCCTGCCCGATGGCCGCGCCGCCTACGACGGCCGCGCGAGCAAGGAGGAGAACTGGTTCGAGCGCACCGGCCTCGCCCGACTTACCGGCCGCCGTCCGGGCGAGCTCGAGCAGGTCGGCGAGGATGCCGTCCGCGACGTGCGCTACCTCGACGTCCTACCGCTTCCGGCCGGCGGCTACCGCATCTGGTACGAGGCGCGCCTTCCCGACGAGAGCCACGAGCTGCGAACCGAACTCGTCTCGCCTTAGGCGCGGTCGACGCGCCCGGGTCTACTTCTTCTTGGGCTTCTTCGGCTTCTTGCCGCCGCTGCGCGAGCCCGGTCCTTTGTCACCCATGTCGCTACCTCCGCGGATGATGGATGCGTTGACCATACGCCCGGTGTCCATCAGTCCTCGCCGATGTCCTCGTTCCAGACCTCAGGATGCGCGGCGATGAAGTCCTTCATGAGCTCCACGCATTCCTCCCAGTCCAGGTTGACGACCTCGACGCCTCGCGAGCGCAGGTAGTCCTCGCCGCCGACGAACGTCCGGTTCTCGCCGATGACGACGCGCGGGATGCCGTACAGCAGGATCGCGCCGGTGCACATGTCGCACGGCGAAAGGGTGGTGTACATGGTCGAGCGCGCATAGACCGATGCCGGCAGGCGACCGGCGTTCTCGAGCGCATCGGTCTCGCCATGACGGATGGCGCTGTTCAGCTGTACCCGGCGGTTGTGGCCGGCACCGAGCACCGTCCCGTCGTCCGCAACGAGGGCCGCACCGATCGGAACGCCGCCCTCGTCGCGTCCCAGGCGGGCCTGCTCGATTGCAGCGCGAAGACCGGCCGCGTCGCGTTCAGGATTCACGACGATGCATGCTACCGGCGGTGCGGAACTCGGGTGCGGCGCCTGCCGTCACAACGCAATGCGTCTCGTTTCGCTCGTGCTCGCCGCGCTCATCCTCACCGCGTGCACCCCGTCGGCATCGCCAGCAGCGGCCGAGGGCGTCATCGAGGTACGCGCCGTTGCCGGCCCGGTCTGTCCGGTCGAGACCGTGCCCCCCCGATCCGGCGTGTGAGCCGCGGCCAGTCGCGGACGCACCGGTCTTCGTCATGCCGGCCGACGGGCGTGACGTGGTCGTCGCGCAGGGCACGACCGACGAAGACGGACTCGTGCGGCTCGACGTGGCGCCGGGTGCGTATATCGTCATCGGCGGAGAAGTGGTCGGCCTCATGGGGCAGCCCTCGCCAACGCCAGTCACGGTCGGCTCCGCACCGGTGTCGATCACCATCACCTACGACACCGGGATCCGCTGAAGGCTTCCTACTTGGTGGCATCCCGTCCCGCGGCGCGCAACACGGTCAGCGCCCGCAAGGTCACCATCCGGGCGTTGCTGTCGTCGATGCGCCAGTTGACCGCCTCACCGCCACGCGCCGTCATCGGCGGTGGCTTCCACCAGCGGGAGCTCGCGCGCCATCGGCCATTTGGCTGTCGACGCTCGAGGATCACGTCGATCGCATCGGCGGCGCGCGGGTCTCCCGCCAATCCCAGCCGCGAGAGGACGACCATCGCGTTCAGGACCTCGTAGTGCCAGAACGGCGGCCAGTGCATGACGAGCCATTCGTCGTGCATCGGCTGACCGGTGGCAAGGGTGCGGAACACGCGGTGTTCGAGGAGCAGTTCGGCAGCCCGGCGAGCGGCAGCGCGCGCATCGGCGTCCCCGGTTGCCTGGGCGTATTCGTGGAGGCCCCAGATGGGCCCGAGTGTCTCGTTGAAGCTGGACCGATGCGCTCCTGGCTTGCGATCGCAGTTCCACCCGCCATCCGGCCACTGCCAGCCGATGAGCGATTCTGCCAGCAGCGCAACGCGCGGATCGGAGCCGGCCATGCCCAACCGCGAGGCGGCCGCCAGCGCGTTGCCCTCCTGTGAGCCACAGCGGCGAGCGAGTCCCTCGATGACCGGCACGTTGCGCCGATGCGACGTCCCGGTCAGCCAGGCGAGGACCGTATCGACAGCGGCGATCGCACGTGGCTCGCCGGCCGGAATCCCGAGCTCGACGAGCGAGATGAGGCGCCAGTGGGCGCCGACCCACTTGTTGTAGGCGTGGCCGCCGAAGCCGCCGTCGGCCTGCTGGCCGGCGAGCAGTCCCCGCACGATCCGCCCGGACAGAACGTTCTCGTCATCGGCCGCTTCGCCCAGCAGGTCGCGGCGCACGAGCCTCCGGATCGCTGGCTCGGAGCTGTCGAGCAGCCATTCGATCACCGGCGCGCGGGCGGCCGAGGTCGTCACGCCGGAATCGTACGCCGCCCGCCCTCAACTATGGCTTGACCACCGCGTATAGTTCCCGTCATGAGCGCGCAGGCGGCCCGCACGAGGCGGGTCATCGTGGTCGACAACAGTCACGTCGCACGCAGGGTCGGAGAGCGCATTCGCCAGGCGCGGACCCGCGTCGGCCTCACCCAGGCGCAGCTCGCGAAGGGCCGATACACCGCGGCCTACATCAGCGCCCTCGAGCGCGGGCTCGCCAAGCCGTCGATGGCCGCGCTGACCTTCCTCAGCGAGCGGCTGGGCGTCTCGGTGCCCGACCTGGTCGCCGAGGAGCGACCGGCCGCCAGCCGCCTCGAGGCGGACCTGCTCCTCGCTGCCGGCAAGCACCAGGAGGCGCTGGACCGATACGACACGCTTCTCGATGCTGCCGGCGACGATCGCCGGAACCGGGCCGAGCTCCTCCGCGGACGTGCCGAGGCCCTTTGCCGCCTTGACCGCGGCAAGGAGGCCATCGCGCCGGCGTCGGAGGCGGCCGAGCTATTCGACGCGGTGGCGGCTCCACCCGACGCCGCAATCGCGCGCTATTGGCTCGCCGGAGCGCACTACCAGGCCGACAACCCGGCAGAGGCCCGAGGCATCCTCGAACAGCTGCTCACCGAAGAGCGCGCCGGTCTTAGCGTCGCCCCTGACTTCCGGTTCCGATTGCTCGCGCAGCTCGGAAACGTCGAAGCGTGGGACGGAAAGACCGATCGCGCCCTCGCGTACATGGAGGAGGCGCGAAGTCTTACGAATGCCGTATCGCTTCAGCAGCGCGCCGCCTTCTTGTCCGGGCTCGCGCTCCAATATCGGCGAATCGGTGATCTCGAGCGTTCGCTCCGCGTCGGTCACGAGGCTATGGCGATCTACCAGTCGGCGAACACTGAACTGGAGGTCGCGGCCCTCGAGATCAATCTCGCGTTGACGTTCATCGAGATTGGCAATCTCGATCGTGCGACTCGTCACCTTGCCGACGCGGGCGAAATTGCGGCGAAGCACGGCGACGTCCGACTGGAATCGGACGTCGCAGAGGCGCAAGCACAGCTAGCACTTGCACAGGGCGATGAGGCCACCGCTCGCGAGCGCGCAACCGCCGCCGTCGATGCCCAAGCGCACGGTGGATCGTATCTCGCGGCTGTCGGCGGCTACCTGACGTTGGCCCGGATCGCACGCACCCATGGGGATGCCGGAGAGGCCGAGGATGCGTATCAGCATGCGGTCGACCTGCTTCGCGCGAACGCGGGGGAGACGAGGCTTCGCGACGTGCTCGTGGAGTGGGCGAACCTTCGCTCGGAGCTCGGCAATCACGTCGGCGCGAACGAGCTGTACGTCGCCGCGATCGGCCGCGGAAGTGGAGCTACGGCCAGGCTCTGAGAAATTGGGTGGGCACGGCCGGCGGGCACTACCGGCTGATCGTACGGTTCAGAGTCGGTTCAGTGAGTCAGCGGGGAATTGGCGGCTGGCCGTCGGCCAGAGCTGCTGCCGCGGTCAGCAGCGTAAGTAGAGCGGAAAGCCCAAACGAGATCAGGATCGAGCGGAGTCGGTTCACTGCGGGGTTCCCTTTCCGCCCACCAGCCGATCCCACCCGGAGAGCGCCGATGGTACCGTTGGCGGCTCCGAGAATCAACTATTATCAAGCAAATGGTGGAGGCAATGGCCAGCACGCGCGACTCGTTGCCGTGGTACGTGGTCCTCTCGATCCAGAAGGACCATGCCGTCGAGCCGAGTGGGCACTCGCACGTGCTCGGCCTCGCCACGCGCGATCCTGACGGTGACGAGACGCACTGGACGCTGGTCCAGGTGATCTCGGCGATTCGCGACGGGGAGCGATTCGTGGTGGGCGAGGACCCGAACGATCAGGGCGCCGCGATCGAGCCGACCGTCTGCCCGCAATGCCCCAAGGCCACGCTCGTCGTCGGTACTCCCACCCACTGATCCCGGCGCTCTTGCCGCGGGCCATACGATCGGGAGCGTGACGGATGAGCTCCCGGTCTCGGCAGCGCTGACCGCGTTGGGTGTGCCATCAGACGCCGAGGTGGAGCCGGCGGCCGGCGGGGCGAGCGGATCGGCATGGCGCGTCTCCGTCGGAGGCACGACGTGGGTGATGCGGACCCTCGGATCGGGGAGGACGGCCAGCAGCCGCGTTGCCGCCATGGCGGCAGCCGGAGGCGCCGGACTGCCCGCGCCGGAGGTGCTCCGCCGTGCGACCACACCTGCCGGCGAGGTTGCGCTGTTGGCATGGCTGCCCGGTGTTCCCCTGTTCGAGGCACTGGCGCGGGCTCCGGCGCTGACCGGTCACTACGGCCAACGGATGGGGCGGCTGCATCGGCGGCTGCACGAGGTCGAGGCACCGGCCGAAGTCATTGGCTCGTCAGAGGACATGGGCCATCCATTCGGGGCGGGCCGCGGTGTCCCCGGGCTCCCGCACGGCGACCGCCTGCTGCACCTGGACTGGCATCCGCTCAACCTGCTGGTCGACGAGTCCGTGGGCGAGATCGTCGGCATCGTCGACTGGGACAACGCCCGGGCCGGCGATCCGTCGCTCGACCTCGCGCGGACGCGATCGATCCTCACTCTCGAACCCGGCCTGGCCGACATCCCTGACGCGGTGCGCCTTCGCCTGCCCGAGCTGCTCGATGCATGGGCAGATGGCTACGGCGACGAGGCGCGAGCCATCCCGGCCGCGGCCAACGTGTGGGCGGGACTCGTCATGCTCGCCGACCTCGCCCCGCGGTACGCGGATCGCCCGGGCGCGCTGGATCACATCCGTGCGTGGACCGAGAGCTCGGGCGCCCACCGCTGACGTCGGTCGTCAAAGCCACCCGGGAATGGTCCGGTGCGGTCCGGGCAGGTTGCCCCGCAGCGGACAATGGATTCCGTGGGGGTCCGTCGAATCCTTCTCGCTCTCGGAACGCTCGCCGGCCTCGTCGCGCTCGCCGTGGCGGCCGCCGGCCACATCGGACCGCTGCCGCTGTAGCCAGCCGCGCTACCATGGCGCCGATGACCCAGCAGACTCCGACCGACGAGCGCGAGCTGCCCGGCGAGGCGGAGGCCTGGGCGCGGCTGCACCGCCTGATCGACGAGATCTCCCCCGAGGACGCCAACGAGCCCGGCTACTTCGAGGAGGGCTGGACCGCAAAGGACGCGATCGCGCACCTCGGAACGTGGATGGCACGGGGGGCGACCATGCTGCGCCAGATCGCGGCCGGCACATACCAGGAGGGCGAGATCGACGTCGACGCCGAGAACGCCCGCTTCCTCGACGCCATGCGCGACGTGCCGCTCGACACGGTCCACCTCCAGGCAGCGGCGGCTCATAACGAGCTGCTCAGTGCCTGGGCGCAGCTGCCCGAGGTGACGCCCGCGGCCGCGTACTGGGTTCGCAAGGCCGGGCCCGAGCATTACGCCGAACACCTGCCACGCCTCGAGGCGTGGATGGAGGAGCTGAAGCGCCGGGCCCGCTGAACCGGCCCGCAGTCGAGCCGCAGGGCGGATAGCTCAAGGTCGCCCGCATGAATGGAATCTCGTCATGAACGGCCAGCGCTCCCCGTTGTTGATCGGTGGCGGCGTCGTTGCGCTGGTGATCATCACCGTGGTGGTGGTGTTCCTCGCCGGCGATCGGACCGCCGTCGATTTCGCGGAAGACACGCCCGAGGGGGCGCTCCAGCGATACCTGCGCGCGTTCGACGACGGCGACCTCGACGCCGCCTACGCGTACTTCTCGGCCGATGTGCGGGCCGACATGGACCGCGATGCATACGAACGCACCGTGGCGATGTACCACCCCGGCATCGGGGTCGACCGCACGCGGCGCGCCCTGTTCGATGGGCGCCTCGGCGAGGGTGACTCCATCCGCCTCAAGGTCACGGTCGAGGAGATCTACGGGGATGGCCTTGGCGCGTCGTCGAACCGGTATCAGCGCGAGGTGCGCATGGTCCGAGAGGATGGCGGTTGGCGGGTCGACGAGCCGCTGGTGTGGCTCGAGCCGAGCTTCGTCGAGCCGGCTCGGTAGAGCAGCGGAGGCCCTGAACCGATGCAGACCGCGCGACGACTGTACGTCTACCTCCTGAGCGGCATCAGCCTTGGTGTTCTGGTCACCGGTGTCAGCATGCTGCTGACGGTGCTCCTCCAGAGCGCCGGCCTCTCGTTCGGGGGGCCGCAGCTGGGCGGTGGCGACGTCACCGGTCAGCAGCTGACCTTGGCACTGGCGCTGACCGTCGTCTCCTTGCCCGTCTGGCTCATTCATTGGCTCGTGGCCGAGCGCAGCGTTCGCGAGGACCGTCCGGAAGCCGACGTCGAGCGCAGCTCATCGGTCCGGGGGTTGTACTTCGCCATCGCCATGGGCTTGCTCCTGATCGCTGTCGGCACGGCCGTTTCATCGGTCATCCAGGAAGCCGTGACACGTCTCGGCGACGCGCAGTTCTTCGGCGGTTCGGGTGTCGCGGGCGGACTGGCCCTCGCGGCCGCCGCTGGAAGCGCGTGGCTTTACCACGCCTGGTTGCGGAATCGCGATTGGGCGCGTGCACCAATGACCGGTGGCGGCGCGTGGCTTCCGCGTACCTACCTGTACCTGGCCGCCTTCGTCGGGCTGATGCTTCTCCTGAGCGGCCTCGGCGGCCTGCTCGAGCTCATCAGCCGGGTCATTCTCGAGCCGCCGCCGCTCGACGATGCGCCCGATGTGTGGTGGGCGTACCCGTTGGGATCGTCGCTGGGGAGCATCCTCGTTGGTGGCGCCACGTGGATCGGGCACCTGGCCTACTCGAATGGACTCGTGCGCGATGAGGGCTGGCGCGGTGCCTCGGAGCGGCCGGCGAAGCTGCGGCTTGCGTACTTCGTTGGGGTCGTCATGGCCGCCGCGGCCGGAGCCATCTTCTTCGCCTCGGACAGCGTTCGTGCCGCAATCGAGGTCATCCTCGGCCTGGCGCCCTCCGATGAGCCCGCGAGGCTCCTGGCGTTCGTCCTGCTGCCTTTGGTCACGGCTTCGGCGTACGCGGTCGCATGGTGGGCCCATGCACGTTGGATGGAGCGCGAGGCCGCGCGTTCCGGTACCGGCGAGCGCATCGAAACGGCGGCTCGTCTGGAGCTCTACCCGATCGCGCTGGTCGGACTTGCATTCGGCGCTACGGCGGTCGCCTGGCTCATCGGGCTGCTGCTCGAGTCGCTCTTTGCCGGTGGTCGCACCCTCAGTGGCGGTGATTTCGCCCAGCGAGACCTCGCGCGCTGGGCGCCCATGGCGCTGGTCGGCACTGCCGTGTGGATCGTGGCCTGGCGGGGCGTCGAGCTGCGACGGGGGATCGATGCGGCCGCCGAGGCATCGTCGACGGTGCGACGCGCGCTGCTGCTCATCGTGCTTGCCGGCAGCATCCTCGCCGGGATCGGTGCGGCCGGCCTGATCCTCTATCGCCTGTTTGGCGCCGTCGTCGGCATCAGCCAGAGCGGCGATCCCGCGGCGGAGCTCAGCACCCCGCTTGGCGTCCTGGTCGTCGCCGTCGCCGTCGCCGCCTATCACGCCGTCGCGCTGCGCCGAGACCAGGGCCTGACCGCGAAGCTTCCTGGTCCCGCCATCGTGACTGCGCCAATCGCTCTCGACCTCCGGCTGACCGTCCCAGCCGGCGGCGACGCCGCCGCGGTCCTGGCGACGATCAGCGAGGGGCTCCCGCCGGGCTACGCTTTGGAGGTCGCCGAGCCGTCACTCGAGGAGGGATAGCGGCACGACCCTTGCCGGAGGCCGCTCCAATGATTCAACCCACGGCGTGCCGCGTGATCCTGATCGGCATGATGGGCAGCGGGAAGACAACCATCGGACGGCTGCTGTCCGAGGCGACCGGCTGGCCGTACGTCGACAACGACGAGCTCGTCCGCCGTCACTCCGGGACGACGGCGCGCGAGCTGCTGGCCGAGGGCGGCCAGGATCGGCTCCGGGCGGTCGAGTCAGCCGCCCTGGCGCTCGGGCTCGAGCTGCCGCCGCCCGTCATCGTCGGCGTGGCGGCGGGTACGGTTCTCGACCCGACGAACCGGCGGCTGATGCGCGATGGAGGCATCGTCGTCTGGCTCCGCGCATCGGCCGAGACGCTCATCCAGCGTGCCGGCGACGCGGTGCATCGGCCATTCATCGACCGCGACGCTGCCTGGATGGAGAAGACGGCGGCCGAACGCGAACCGCTGTATGCGCAGGTCGCGGACGTCATCGTCGATACCGGGCAGGCCGCCCCTGACGAATCGGTCGGCCTCATTCAGTCGTCCATCGCGTCGACGGACGGCTGTCCGGACACTTCGTCGCGATAATCGGCGCATGCGGTCATCAGTCACGCGCCTGCTGGTGGGCGGCTTCCTGGCGCCCGAGTCGGTCGCGCCTGGCGAACGGCTGGTGGTCAACGCATGGGTCGTGCGCCATCCGGAAGCGACCGTGCTCGTGGACACCGGCATTGGCGAGCACGTGCCGCCCGAAGACGTCACCAGCATGCGCTTCCTGCGGACGCCAATCACCGATGCGCTGGCCAGCGTGGATCTGCAGCCGGCCGACGTCGACCTCGTCATCAACTGCCACCTGCACGTCGACCACGCCGGCGGCAACGTCCATTTCCGCGGCACGCCGATCGTGGTCCAGCCGGCCGAGCTGGCGGCAGCACGAGGCCCCGACTACACCGTCGCCGAGGACGTGGATCTCGACGGCGGTCGGTACGAAGAACGCGAGGGGGAGCACGAGCCGCTTCCCGGCATCCGCGTGCTCTCCACGCCTGGACACTCCCCGGGGCACCAATCGGTCGCCGTCGATACCGATGCGGGCACGCTGGTCCTCGCCGGACAGTGCTTTCGCGATGCGTCTGGCTTCGCCCGCGCGCTCACGGCCATGCGCCTCGCCCACCAGGGCTATGAGGATCCGCCGAACTACCCGGCCTGGATGGAGCGCATCGTCGAGCTCAATCCGTACCGCGTGGCATTCGGCCACGATCTCGCCGTCTGGCAGCCCGATGCGTAGCTCGCGGTGCGTGGCGGCACCGAACGGCCATGGGAAAAAGCTGGACGCAAGGCTGGGCGTAAGGTTCAATGCCTAGGCTGCCGTGACCAACCAGAGGTGGGAGCCGATGAACCGCACGAATCGCATCGCGTTGATGGCAGCCGCAGTCCTCGTCCTCGTCGTGAGCGGCACCGTCTTTGCGACGCGCGCCCCATCGGCGCCCAGTCAGCCGGCGCAGGTGACGCAGGACGAAGAGGATGCCCCACCGACCGCCGACGAGATCGCCCATGCCGCCGAACGGCTGCGCGCAAACCGGATCACCGTCGACGACGCCGTCTTCAACGAGCTCGTGACCGCCTATGGGGTTGGTGGTGCCGTTCGGATCATGGCCTGGTCGAATGGTGACCTCGACGTCATCGCCGACATCCGCAGGAAGCGCGATGGGGACGGGACCGAGGGCAGTGGCATGGGCTGGGGCCGCATCGCCAAGGAGATGGGCGTGAATCCCGGGATCGGCTCGATCATGGGCAACGGCGGCGGCCACGGCCGCGACAACGCCCCGGGTCAGCAGGGCCGTGACGACGACGAGGACGCGTCGGGCGGCTGACACCACTCGCGGGGCCTCCGCCGATTGACGTAGCGGCGGCTCGCGCAATCGGTCGATGTTCCGCGGCGCCCTCCGAGCGACGCTCCATGCAACGAACCTTTCGCACGGAGCATCAGGCCATGCGGGCAGCCGCCCACGCCGCCGGCGCGCTCATCGTCGCCGGCATCTATCTCGCCTTCGCCGCCACACTCACCCTCACGCCAGCCGCGATCGTGCTCGGCATGCTGACGATCGCTGCCGTGGCCAGCGTCAGCCTCGTCGTTGCCACGCCGGCGCAGGAGGCCTGACCGACCGCCGCTACACTCGGGCGATGCTCCGAACGGTCGAGATCACCCGGTATGTCACGCCGCTGCGCGAGGGCAGCTCGCTGCCCGCGCTGGTCGAGGCCGACGACGGTCGCCAGTACGTCATCAAGTTCCGTGGAGCCGGTCACGGGGAGAAGGCGCTCATCGCGGAGCTGATCGTCGGCGAGATCGGCCGGGCGCTCGACCTGGCGGTGCCGGAGCTCGTGCTCGCTGTCCTGCCGGAGTCGATTGCCCGGGCCGAGTCGCACGACGAGATCCGCGATCTGCTCGGATGGTCAATCGGCCTCAATATCGGACTCGAGTTCGTCCCGGGCGCCCTGGCGCTGGATCTCACGCGCATGCCGCCGGAAGGCCCGGATTGGGCCGCTGACGTCGTGTGGTTCGACGACCTCACCATCAACCCGGACCGCACGCCGCGGAACGCGAATCTCATCGTGGGCGACGGACGGACCGTGCTCATCGACCACGGCTCGGCGCTGTACGTGCACCACGCCTGGACCGATCCCGACGAGCATGCGCGGCGGCCGTTCGAGCGCATCGCCGAGCATGTCCTCCTCCCGTTCGCCGGCTCGATTCATGACGCCGAAGCCCGTCTCGCCGGACGGCTGAAGCCCGCGACGCTCGACGCGATCGTCGATGCGGTGCCGGACGAGTGGCTGCGCGACGAGCGCTTCGGCGGCATCGCGGGGGAGCGCGACGCGTATCGGCGCTATCTATCCGCGCGCCTGGATGCACGGGCGATCTGGGTCGCGGAGGTGGAGCGGGCCCGCATGCGGGTGCAGCATGCCGCCGTCGCGTAGCCCGTTCTCGTACGCCGTCGTGCGCGTCGTGCCCGACATCGAGCGGGGCGAGTTCCTCAACGCCGGGCTCATCCTCTTTTGCCGGCCGAAGCGCTACCTGGCCGTGCGGACGTCGCTGGACCACGATGCCCTCGCGTCGCTTGGAGCGAGCGGCGACGTGGGTGCCATCCGCGAGCAGCTCGCGTTCGTCGAGGCGGTCGCCGCCGGCACGGTCACAAGCGGCCCGTTCGCGGCCATGAGCCAGTCGGAACGGTTCCACTGGCTGACCACGCCGCGCAGCACGGTCGTCCAGCCGGGGCCGCTTCATGCGGGCACCACCGACGATCCGGCGGCGACCTTCGAGCATTTGTACGGAGTCCTGGTCGAACGATGAATCGTCGCACCTGGCTGGCCATCATGGCGGTGGCCGGCATCGGCATCTTCGCGCTCGCCTTCGCTGATGGCTGGATCGTGCACGACCGCGAGCTGCGCGGCGAGGGCTATCGGCAGGTGAATGTCGTCCTCGGCGTGTGGGAAGAACGCGGGTTCCCGATCCTTGCCGTCGGCACCGTTGTCGCGCTGCTGGTCGGCATCGGCGCGGCCCTGGCGTGGGCCGGTCGAGGATGGGTGCCCGGCTGGCTGCTGGTGGTGGGCGCATTCCTGGCGCTCGGGATCCTCGCGTCCGGCGCCTTTCCGGTCAGCCAGGACACCCTCGCCTCGAGCGTCGACCTCTCCGTGGGCTGGCCGGCGGCGGTGGCCATCGCGCTCGGAATCCTCATGGTCGTGGCCGGCATCATGTCATTCGGTCCGCCTTCCACGATCCTCGCTGCGGGGGCAGTCATCGCCATCGTCGCGTTCGCAGCGAGCTCGGGCGGGCGCTGGTACGGCCTTCAGCTGGCGGAGGGCGATGGGCGCCATTGGTCGGACGGCTCGTACACGAGAGCAGCGGTCGGTGACCAGCCCACCGAGACGCTGACGTTCGAGGGCGCCACGATCACCATCGGCGACCGATGGTCCGGTTCGCTCGACTGGAACGGCTGGGTGATCAACATCGTGGACGATCCAGCCTGCCCGGACGCGCGCGGCACGTATCACGCGCATGGCGAGGGCGACGAGGACCTCAGCTTCGTGAAGATCATCGACACGTGCCTGGACGGCGAACGCGC
>JAICRD010000199.1 GCA_025937535.1 Chloroflexota bacterium
CCGGACTGAGGCGATGCCACCGGCGGCACGGGCGGTACGACGATCGCCGCGAACCGGCCAGATGCCCGTCAGGTGAGCACTAACCGATCCGTTGGGCCGCGAACCGCCGGATCCGCCCCTGGTGCTCACCTCACGGGAATTCGCACCGTTCGCGACGGACCGGGTCGCGTAACGCTCACCTGGTGGGAATTCGTCCGCCTCGTCGCGACGCGGGCGACGTCGGCGATCGCTACGTCAGCCGGGCTCGGGGCCCTCGAGGTTGACCAGCTGAGGTCCTTCGCCGACACGAACCACGAATGCTTCCGCCTGACCTTCAGACCCCGTCGTCTCGCGGTGCACGAGCTGCGCCGGGTTGAAGATGAAGTCGCCCGAGTGGGCGGCAATCGACTCTCGCCCGCCCGGGCCAAACTCGATGGTCAACATGCCCTTGAGGACATAGATGTACGAGTCGTTGCCGCCGTGGTGGTGCCAGCCGCTCGAGACGCCGGCATCAGTGCGCACGCAACCGGCCCACGTGCCTGGAGCCTCGTGGAGCGTCCGCCGCTCCATGCCGGGTGTCGCCGGGCCGGGATGGCCCTCGCCGGGGTGAACGACGATGGCTCGCGATCGCATCGGTCCATCTCCTCGTCCGCGTGAAGGGCTCAATTGTCGCCGTCCGCGCAACGGCTGACGAGCCCGCTGGTTCGAATCTCGCAGTAGGATCGGCCATGGAAGCAGCAGAGGCGACGCCGATGACCGACGCGACCGCGATCCCGGTGAACATGTTCGACAACGACCGCGAGGTCATGGTCGTCGCGCCGATGCCAGGCGTCGGGCCGGAGGACATCAGCATCGACGTCACCGACGGTGGCCAGCTGACCCTCCGCGCACGGATGCATGGCGAGGGTCAGGAGCGCATCGACTACCTGACGCACGAGTGGTCGTATGGGCCGTACGAGCGAACGCTCCAGTTGCCGGTGCCGGTCGACGCCACCAGGGCCAATGTCACCTTCGGCAACGGGGTGCTGGCCGTCACCTTCCCGAAGGCCGGCGCGACGACCTCGGGCCGCGTCCTGGTCCAGCGCACGGGCCAGGCGCGCGGAATGACGGCCGGCCATCTCGGCTCCCGCGGAGGGGCCGGCGACGACCCGACGCCGGACGACGGCAGCAGCGCGACGACGGTGGTGTGATCCTCTACTTCCTGCGTCACGGCGACGCCGGTACTCAGGCATCCGGCATGGCCGATGACGAACGTCTCCTTACCGATGACGGAATCGCCGCCCTGCGCTCGGCCGCCCCGCTCTGGCGGCGCCTCAACCTGCGCCCGGACGTCGTCCTCACGTCGCCGCTGGCGCGAGCGCGGCAGACGGCCGACCTGTTCTGCGAGGCGATCGGTGGCGAGCCAATCGCCGACGACGGGCTGCGCCCCGGCGCGAGCTGGGGCAACCTCGCGCGCGCGATGTCCGTCCATCCCGACGCGCGTCGCGTCCTGTTCGTCGGCCATGAGCCAGACCTGAGCTCGGCCATCGCGGAGCTGTCCGGCGCCGGATCGGTCAGGATGCGCAAGGGCAGCCTCGCCTGCCTGGAGTTCTACGGAGTCCCGGAGCCCGGTGCGGGCGAGATCGCCTGGCTGCTCGACCCGGACCTGTACCCAGAGGGAGGATGACGATGCCGGAATCGGCGGCGATCGTGCGCCGTTTCGACGATCCTGACGAGCGGCGGACGTTTCCGCTCGGCCGGCTGGACCTCGTGCAGATCGGGGCGATGAGTGTCGGGCGCGCCGAATATGAGCCGGGCTGGCGCTGGTCCGAGCACGTTGGCGCAGCGCTCGGGAAGGCAACCTGCGACGTGGCCCACATCGGCATCGTGCTGTCTGGCCGCAACCGGATCGAGATGGACGACGGGCGGGTTTTCGAGCTCGGCCCTGGCGACCTGTTCGAGATCGGCCCCGGCCATGACTCCGTCGTGGTCGGCGACGAGCCGTACGTCAGCCTGCATCTGCTCGGTGCGGAGCAGTACGCGACGAAGTGAGCGAGCGGGTGACACGCGTGTCCGCATATGCGCTCTGCCGGGAGGCGGACGAGCTGCTCCTCAGCCGCATCGCGCCCGGAGCGACGGTCAACTCCGACGGGATGTGGACCCTGCCGGGTGGTGGCCTCGAGTTCGGCGAGGAGCCCCAGGACGCGGCGCTGCGCGAGCTCGCGGAGGAGACCGGGCTCGTCGGTGAGATCACCGAGCTGGCCGGTGTCGACTCGTGGAGCGGCCCGATCGGCGCCGTCGACTACCACGCCATCCGCATCATCTACCGCGTCCGCGTCACCGGCGGCGAGCTGACCAACGAGACCGATGGCTCATCCGATCTCGCGCGCTGGGTGCCACTGACCGAGCTCGCGGCAATGCCACTGGTCGACCTTGCCCGGGTCGGCGCACGCCTCGCCGGGGTGCCGATCCAATGAGCGACGCCAGCGAGCCGCCGATCGAGGAGGCCGATGTCGCCGATACGGCCGCGGCGCTCGACGCCGGCGCCCTCCTGGTCGACGTGCGCGAGGACTTTGAATGGCGGGCAGGACACGCCCGCGGCGCCGTCCACCTGCCGATGATGGAGGTGCCCGCGCGGCTGGACGAGCTGCCCCGCGATGCGCCGATCTACCTTATCTGCGCCACCGGCAACCGAAGCGGCCGGGTGGCCGAGTACCTGGGCCAGAACGGCTTCGCCCGGCCGATCAACGTGCGCGGTGGCACGGTCGCCTGGCGGCGGGCGGGCCTGCCGATCGACCGCGAGGGGTGAGCGGCGCATCGGTGTAGGCTTGGCCGATGGCCGACCTCCAGCTGCACACCCTGCTCCTGTGCGACTACGCGCTGACGGCGCAGGACGGCAAGATCAGCGCGGTCGGCGTCTTCAGCCAGATCAACGTGGCGCGCCTTCCGGCGACGCACGGCCGGTGCTTCATCGTCGCCATCCTCGAGGCATCGCCGGGCACGCACGAGCTCGGCTTCCAGGTCATCAGCCCGTCGGGCAAGCCGACGCTGCAGCAGGCGCCACGCCTGCGGATCGATGTCCCGCCCAACGCCACCACCGCGAACATCGTGGCCGACCTCAAGGGGATGCGGATCGAGGAGATCGGACGCCACCGCATTGAGGTCCGCGCCGGCGACCAGATCCTCGGCAGCGCGCCGTTCACGATCAACCTCATCCTGCGCCAACAGCCCGGCAACGCCTAGGCTCGATGGATCGAGCCAGGTTCACATGAGCCGCTCGCCGCGCTGGGTTTCCTCGGTACATCGAGCGCCAGGCGGCACGAACGCCGCGCGGCGGCGCCACTCACGCTCGTGGGGCCTCGCTACATCGCGGAAACCGCGCGCCGCACAGCACTCCGGTGAATCCGGCTCGATGTATCGAGTCGCACCTCACGGGACCCGGCGCCGGAGCGTTGAACGCGCATGACAACCGACATGGAACGCGCCTTCTACGCCTCGGATCCCGCCTGGGACGGCCGCTTCGTGGCCGCCGTGCGCACCACCGGCATCTACTGCCGCCCGTCGTGCCGAGCACGCAAGCCATTTCCACAGAACGTCACCTACATGGCCGATGCCGGCGCTGCCCGCGCCGCCGGCTACCGCGCCTGCCTTCGCTGCCATCCCGACGCCGGCACGCCGGTCACCATTCGCGACATCGACACGCCGATCGGGCCGATGACGCTGGGAGCATCTCGCGAGAACGTCGTGCTGGCCGACTTCACCCGTCGGCCGATGATGGCCGCCCAGCTCGCGTCGGTCCGTCGTCGCATCGGTCCAACCGTGGCCGGCCACTCGCCGCTACTCGATGCCGTGGAATCGCAACTCCAGGAATACTTCTC
>JAICRD010000249.1 GCA_025937535.1 Chloroflexota bacterium
GGGACAGGAGTCCGAGCGTCTTCAACGAGACCGTCTTGCCGCCCGTGTTCGGCCCGGTCACGACCAGCGCCCGATAGCCGAAGCGATCGCCGAGGCGGAGGTCGATCGGCACCGCGCCCGCCCCCAGCAGCGGATGGCGTGCTGACAGCAGCTCGGCGGCGTCGTCGGCCACGGTCGGACGGACGCCGTCCATGGCCGAACCGAGGCGCGCGCGTGCCATCCAGAGGTCCGCTCGCGCCAGGGCAGCCATGCTGTTCCGGAGCGATTCGGCGCGGCTCTCGACCTCGGCGGACAGCTCGTCGAGGATGCGCTCCTCCTCGCGTGCCTCGGCGAGGGTCGCCTCGGTCCACGCGTTGTTCAGCTCGACCACCGTCAGCGGCTCGATGAACAGGGTCGCGCCCGACGCGCTCTGGTCGTGAACGATGCCCTTCACGCGACCCTTCGCCTCGGCGCGAATCGGGATGACGTACCGCCCCGCCCGGACAGTGACGATCGGCTCGCCGATGATTCCCGCCATCTGCGACGAGCGCAGCATCGCGTTCAGCCGCTCGCGGACGCGGTCCTGTGCGGTGCGCAGGCGCTTGCGGATGGCGCCGAGCTCGGCCGAGGCGCTGTCGAGCAGCTCGCCGGATTCGTCGACGCTGCGGCCGATGCGCTGGGCGAGTTCCGGGGCCGCGTCCAGCTCGTCGCGAACGTCCGACAGGTGCCGGCCGCGCCACGCGCCGAGGCGCGCGGCGAAGCGCTCGGTCGCACCGAGCGTCTCGGCGATCTCGAGGAGCTCGGCGGGCGTCAGCCGGCCGCCGCGGCCGGCTCGCTCCAGCGCGGCGCGAATGTCGCGCGCGCCGCCGATGCTCGCCTGCGCCTGCTCGGACAGGAGCCGATCGGCCTCATCGGTCTGGTCCTGGAGGAGCCCGACATGCACCGGATCGGCCATGGGCAGCGCCTGCTCGGCCAGCTCGCGCGACGGGGTGAACGAGGTCAGCGCCGCCAGCTGCTCGACGATCGCGGCGAACTCGAGCGCGCGAAGCGTGCCGCCATCGGCGGCGGCGCCGGCGAAGTCAGCGGCGGGAGATGTGTGGGTCATCGGTGATCCAGAAGCGCAACGGGCGTGCCGCCCATTCGCCGGCATAGTCGACGCCGATGCGAGGTCCGCGGCTGGTCGGAGGTCGAGGTCCGCTGCGCGGCTCCACCCGGACCGGCCCGCGCAGCAGATCGACGCCATTCAGGCCGCGATCCACGCCCAGTGCCGAGCCGACGTTCCCCGGCCCGGCGGCCAGGCGACGCTCGGCGACGGCGTGGCCGCGTCGCTGCCGTGCCAGGTCGACGCCTTCGTCCAGGTCCAGTGCCCGGACCAGGACCGCCTCCGGCTTGTCGCCGGGGCCCGCCACCACGTTGAGGCAATGGTGCAGTCCGTAAATCAGGTACACGTACAGGTGGCCCGGCGGGCCGAACATGACCGCGTTGCGCGCCGTGCGACCACGGGACGAGTGTGCCGCCAGGTCCTCCGGGCCGCGGTACGCCTCGACCTCCACGATCCGGCCGCCGATGCGGCCGTCCGGCGTGTCGCGCACCAGGCGGGCCCCCAGCAGCTCGGGAGCCAGCTCGTCGGAAGGACGGTCGAACCAGGTGCGGTCGGGCGTGGCCGGCGGACCGGCCGGCGCCACGCTCACGGGAAGAGGAGCAGGGCGATCTCGTCCGGCACGAACGGGCGCGCCAGGAATCCGGCGGTGGGGATCACGGTCTCGCGCAGGAACGCGACGATGAGCGAGCTGTTGAGCGCGTCGTAGTAGCTCGCGACCCAGCCGCCGGTCTCGCCGCCGCCACGGAAGAAGCTGTCGTAGACGACCAGCTGGAAGCTGATGACCATGGCCA
>JAICRD010000238.1 GCA_025937535.1 Chloroflexota bacterium
GGGCGCAACGCCGTCGTCGTCACGCCCACGGCATCGGGCAAGACGCTGTGCTACAACCTGCCCGTCCTCGACGCGGTGGCCAAGAACGACGCGGCGCGGGCCCTGTACCTGTTCCCGACCAAGGCCCTCGCCGCCGATCAGCTGGTGGAGCTGCGGGCGCTGGCGGACGCCGCCGACATCGGCCTCAAGACGCACACCTACGACGGCGACACGCCGGCCAACGTGCGCTCGGTGGTCCGGGCCGCCGGGCAGGTGGTGATCACCAACCCGGACATGCTCCACTCGGCGATCCTCCCCCACCACACGAAGTGGTTCAAGCTGTTCGAGAACCTCGAATACGTCGTCATCGACGAGCTGCACACGTACCGAGGGCTGTTCGGCAGCCACGTCGCCAACGTCGTGCGACGGCTCCGCCGCATCTGCAACCACTACGGCGCCAAGCCGACCTTCATCTGCGCCAGCGCCACCATCGCCAACCCGCGTGAGCTGGCCGAGCGCGTGCTCGAGGCGCCTGTCGAGCTGATCGACGACAACGGCGCGCCGTCCGGCCGCAAGCACGTCCTCATCGTCAATCCGCCGGTCGCCAACGAGCAGCTCGGCATTCGCAGCTCTTCGCTGCTGACCGCCCAGCGGCTGGCCGAGCGGCTCATCGGCGGCGGGGTCCAGACGATCGCGTTCGCTCGCTCCCGAACGGCGGTCGAGGTGCTCACCACCTACCTCCAGGAGACGTTCGCGCCGCCGCCGGGCCATCCGCACACGATCCGCGGCTATCGCGGCGGCTACCTGCCGAACGAGCGCCATGCCATCGAGGCGGGGCTGCGCGACGGTCGCGTCCGCGGCGTGGTGGCGACGAACGCGCTCGAGCTGGGCATCGACATCGGCAGCCTCGACGCCGCCATCAGCGTCGGCTACCCCGGCACGATCGCCTCGACCTGGCAGCAGATGGGCCGTGCCGGCCGCCGCAGCGGAACGAGCATCTCGGCGCTGGTCTGCTCATCCGCGCCGATCGACCAGTTCCTCGCCGCGCACCCCGAGTACCTGTTCGACAGCTCGCCGGAGCACGGGCTGGTGAATCCCGACAACCTCTACGTGCTCATGAACCACCTGCGGGCCTCGACCTTCGAGCTGCCCGTGCCCGCCGGCGAGCGGTTCGGGCTGGATGAGACGCCGATGCTGCTCGACGTGCTCTCCGAGGACGGCTGGATCCGGCGCGCCGAGGACGACCGCTACTACTGGAGCCACGAGAACTTCCCGGCCAGCGACTTCAGCCTGCGGCACGGCGCGCCGGAGAACGTCGTGATCATCGACACCACCGGCGACCGCCACCGGGTCCTGGGCGAGGTTGACCTGTTCGCCGCTCCGCTGCTCGTCCACGAGAAGGCCATCTACATCCACCAGGGCGTCCAGCACCACGTCGACCGCCTCGACTGGGAGGAGCGCAAGGCCTACGTCACCCGCACCGACGTCGACTACTACACCGATGCCGACCTCGGCATCACGCTCAAGGTGCTGGAGGTGCTCGACGAGGCCGATCCCCCACCGGCCGGCCTGCGCCAACGCGGCGAGGTGATGGTCGCCTGGAAGGTGACCATGTTCAAGAAGCTCAAGTACCACACCCACGAGAACGTCGGCTGGGGCTCGATCAGCATCCCCGAGCAGGAGATGCACACGACCGCTACCTGGCTGGTGCCGCCGGCGGAGCTGGTGAACCGGTACGACCGCGATACGCTGGACGGGGCGCTGATCGGGCTCGCGCGCCTCGCCCGCACCACCGGCGCGCTGCTGCTCATGTCCGATCCGCGCGACCTCGGCGTTCTGGCACAGGTGCAGGCACCGTTCACCGGCCGGCCGACCCTGTACCTCTACGACGCCGTCCCGGGGGGCGTCGGGCTGACCGAGCGGCTCTTCAGCCTCGTCGACGAGCTCATCCGCGCCTGCCGCGAGGCGGTCGAGTCATGCCCCTGCGCCGATGGCTGCCCCGCCTGCGTCGGCCCGGCCATCGAGGTCGGCGTACGCGGCAAGCAGGTCGTCGCCGAGCTGCTGGCCGGGATGAGCTGAGCCGATGCTCACGCAGCGGTCGCTCGCCGATCGACTCGCCGCCGTCCGCGCCGTTCAGGGCGCCGTGTCTCCACCACGTCCGGCGCGGAACGACGACCGGACCGCCACGCTCGCCCGCTGGTTCGATGCGCGCGCAGAGCCAACCGCCGACGGCACCACCCTCGTCGTGGAGCGGAGCGTGCCGCTCGCCGACGACGTGGCCGGGGCACTCGCGCCCCTTGATCCGGCGGCGTACTTCGACACGGAGACGACTGGCCTGTCCACCGGCGCGGGCACCGTCATCTTCCTCGCCGGAATCGCGCGGGTGGACGCCGGGCGCGTCCACGTTCGCCAGTACCTCCTGCCCGACTACCCCTGCGAGCGGCCGCTCCTACGCGGCGTCGCCGCGGAGCTCGCCACGTTCCCGCGCCTCGTCACCTACAACGGGCGCGCCTTCGACGTACCGATGCTGGCCGCACGGCTCACCTTCCAC
>JAICRD010000180.1 GCA_025937535.1 Chloroflexota bacterium
CAGCAGGAGGACATCGTCATCTGCGAGCAGGTGCAGCGCGGCCTGCGCTCACGCGCCTACGACACCGGCCGCTTCAGCGCCAAGCGCGAGAACGGCGTCTACCACTTCCAGAACCTCGTCCGGGAGTTCCTGGGCGAGTAGCGCCCCTCGCCGCCCGGCCGGTATCGGCTTCGCGGCGGCGCGAAGCGTCCAGATGCCCGTGAGGTGGGCGTTATCGGCTCCACCGAGGCGCGAAGCGTCCAGATGCCCGTGAGGTGGGCGTTATCGGCTCCACCGAGGCGCGAAGCGTCCAGATGCCCGTGAGGTGGGCATCAGTCTCCCGATTTGCCCGTTCGTACCCGCGCCGATCGCGTAGTGCTCACCCCACGGGAATCCGGCACGTCCACGAACCATAGGAGGCCCGTTGGCACGGTGCCCACAGGCCGGCGAAGCCAGGCGAGCGCCTTTCGCCCTCGCACGTCGAAGCGAGCAAAGGCCGAGCCGTGCTCCCTGACGATTCGGCGTGACGGGCGAGAGTCCGCGAGGACCAGTGCCGGGACGACGACGGCCCCGTCCCAGCCGACACTCTCGGCGATCATCTTCCCGAGCCGCGCCTTGACATCGAGGCGTCCGTGAGTCTCCTGTTCATCGCCGATCGCGCTCTTTGCTTCCACCACCATCACCGTTCGCGTGCCGGGATCGAACGCGAGGATGTCGACGCGGCCCCGGTCGCCGAAGTGGTTGAAGCTCACCTCTACCCGGGTGAGCCAGCCCCGCTCGCGCAGCAGAGTGACGCACCGGTCGACGAGTTCGGCGTGTGCGGAGTCGATCAGCCGATCGAGCGCTTCGCCACGCCACCGAACCGTCAGGTCAGCCGATGCGTCAAGCGCCTGGAACACGCGCGCGATCGTCCCAATTCGCACGGCGCGCAGCTCGTTGCACTCGATGCGCGAGATCACCTGGCGCGAAACGCCCGCGCGAGCGGCCAGGTCGGCCTGCCGCCACCGCCGCCGACGTCTGAGCTCACGGACTGCGCGAGCCACGTTCGACCGGATCACCCGACAAGGATCGTCGGGTGGACTTACCGAGGCCTTATCGGTGGCTTACCGGCGGAACCGGCGTACGATCCGAACCGCATGACCTACGAGGAGCTGCTCGACCTCGCGCGTCGTCTCGAGGGCCGCCGCCTCGAAACCGTCACGGGCAAGGGCTTCACGGTTGGCATCGCGCTGAACTGCCCGTTCTTCACGCCGGAGTCGAGCGGCTACGGCCAGAGCGATGGGCGCAAGGCGGCGGAGCGGTTCGTGGAGCGCTACAACGCCACAGGCAGCCTCCGTCCGGGCGACTACGCCGATGTCACCCGCAACGCGAGCTACTTCATCGGCATGCTCATGGCTGCGAACGATTAGGCTGCGCCCATGACCGATGCACCGCCGACCCGGGCCGACGGCAAGCTGACCGTGGCCCTCATCTCCGAGGTCTTCTGGGAGGCCGATGGAACCCAGCGCCTGAAGCAGCGCCTGGGCGAGGTCGCCGAACGCGGCGCCGACCTGGCGGTGCTGCCCGAGATCCCGCTGAACCCATGGCGCCCATCGACCAAGGAGGCGAAGCCGGACGACGCCGAGCCGATGGACGGGCCGCGTGCGACGGCGCAGCGTGAGGCCGCAGCGGAGGCCGGCATCGGCCTGATCGGCGGCATCATCCACCGCGACGACGCGGGTCGGCGGACGAGCCGCGCGCTCGTCATCGACGCGACCGGCGCCATCCGGGCGACGTACGAGAAGCTCCATCTGCCCGAGGAGCCCGGCTTCTGGGAGACGAGCCACTACGAGCCGGGGACGGAGGCGCCGAAGCGGATCGACGCCTTCGGCCTGCCCATCGGCGTGCAGCTCTGCTCCGACAACAACCGGCCTGAGGGTGTCCACCTGCTCGGCGCGCAGGGGGCCATGGCCATGATCAACCCGCGCGCCACCGAGGAGAAGACGTATCAGCGCTGGAAGACGGTCTTCCGCGCCAACGCGCTGACGAGCTGCCTCTACGTCCTCAGCGTCAACCGGCCGTATCCGGAGGATGGCGTCCTCATCGGCGGGCCATCCGTCGCGTTCGATCCGAACGGCGAGCTGCTGCTCGAGACGACCGACAGCGTGGCATTGGTGACGCTGGATGCAAGGGTCGTGACCGACGCGCGTCGCGCCTATCCGGGATATCTTCCCGTGCGGGCACGCCTGTACGCCGATGCCTGGGACGAGGTCGCGCGCAGCGACGGCTGAGCGTCAGCCCGTGTAGGTGAACGTGCCCTGCGCGACGAGCTGATCGCCGATGTACACGCGCCACACGTACGTGCCCGCGCCACCGAGCGAGTTGATGAAGCCGTCCGTGGTGCCGATCACGTAGCCGAACACCGTCGCTGCCGGGTCGACGGCGACCGGATCACGCTCCAGAACGATGGTCTCGGTGCCGTCCTCGGCGACGAGGGCCACCTCGTTCTCGAGCGGCGTTCCGCCGAAGCCGTTCGGCATCGATACCGAGTAGGCGAACGGCGTTCCCGGGCCGAAGGTGTCGGTGGGGTCCGTCACGTTCCCGTCTCCGTCGAGCGTCGTGCCGAAGGCGATGGTTCCGGCAAGGGGCACGGGTGTCGCGCTGGGAACCGGCGTATCGGTTGGGATCGGCGTGGCCGACTCGCTCGGACTGGGCTCCGGCGTGACCGTGGGCGACGGCGACGCGAGCCCGACGGTCGGATCAGTGGGGTTCAGGCTCGATACGAAGAGGCCGATGACGAGGGCCGCCACGATCGTCCCGATCACCGCCGCGATCGACACCAGGGAGTCGCGGTCCGTCGGAATGCGTTCGGCTGGAACGATGCGCGTCTCGCCATGTCGGAGAACGACGCCGCAGGAACGGCAGACCTGAGCCCACGCCGGATTGGAACTGCCGCAGTTGAAGCAATCGACGGTCTCGTCGGTCATATGGGCGCTCGGACTCCTCGTGTGGCTCCGGTTCGGCGGCGCAAGCCTAGCACGCAGGTGGCCGCCGGCGGTGAGAACGCCGACGGCCGATGGCTGACCCCGCAACGGGCCAGCCGACGACGAGTCTAGCGACCGATCGGGCCATTCGCCGCGACGGCAGTCGAAGCTACGTCATCCCGCCGCAGCACATCGGCGCGACCTCCATGGACCGATGGGGACGCGCGTCCGATGGCTCGCGGCGCGACCGCTCCTACGCTGCTGGCAGATGGCGCCTCGCGTGCGCCCGAGAACGACCCGGAGGTGCCCGAGATGAACGAAGCAGCCACGCAGCCGACCCGGCGATCGGTCCAGCTCGCCGTGATGCGCACGCCGACGTCGAGCCTGCTCGAGGCGGTCGCCGAGGCGCGGCGCCGGCCGGACTCGGTCGAGTTTCGCAACCTCCGCGAGGCATCGACCGGGCTCGTTGCCGCGGCCGCCTGACCTGATCGCCTGCCCGGATTGCACCGATCGTCCGATTTCCGATCGGGCAGCGGTGGTCTAGCGTGTCGGGATGACACGCTGCCGAGGGGACGCTGGCTGATGCCCTCGCTGCACGGTGCCACCGAGGTCGCGACCCGAGAGAGTCGAGAGCTCGCGCCGATTCGAATCTTCACCGACCTCATCGAGCTGACGGGCCGCGTGGCCCCGGCCGGGCAGCGCATCACCGACATCCTGCTGCGGGGCCAGGACCTCGCCTTCCTGCCAGCCGGTGCGGATCCGGAGCCAGAGAACTGGATTCTCATCGCGCCGACCGACATCCTCTTCGTCTCGCCGCCGCCGATGGCGCCGCGCGCACCGTGGCGCGCGCGGCGTGATCAACGCGCAGTGGCGCTGTGCGTGGGTCGCTACCGCGTCAGGGGCACGGCGCATCTCGCCCCGGGCGTCGAGCCGGCCCAGCTGCCGTCGCGTCCCGGGTTCCTGCCTCTCACCGACGCACGCGTCGACGAGGAGCGATTCAGCGTCGTGATCGTCAACCTGGCGCGCGCCGTCATCGACTCGCGCGGCTGACGGTCACCGCCGTCGGCGCGGCGCGGAGTGGCGGGGGACGGTCGCGTAGATCGGCGTGAGCGGGCGGTGATGCATGCGGTGCTCGCGCGGCTGCGTCGCCCATACACGGACGGCGACGAACAGCACGTTGAAGGCGACTACCCCGAGGATCACCCAGATGAGGATCGGCACGATTCTCTCCTGATAGGCACGCTGAGCACCCAAGCATTCCCCGTGCCCAACGGATCGGCGCCCGTCGCTATCCTGACCCGCGTGACGCAGCAGCCCGCCCGCGGCGCTCTCGTGGCCATCCTGGGTGGCGTGGCCCTGCTGGGTGCCCTGTGGTTCATGCCCGACATCACGCCGCAGGCCGCGATTCCAGCCGTCGGCCAGCAGAACGAGCATGGGCGCATCGTCGAGTCGTTCGGCACGGACGCGAATGGCAACCCGAGGTACTCGGTGGAAGTCGTCGCGAGCGGTGCGCGGTTCGAGGCGATCGTCCAGGTCGCCGCCGAGTCCGCGCTGCCGGGCTCGATCGAACGAGAGGCCTACGAAGTGGGTGACGAGGTTGTCGTCACACGGTTCACCGGTCCGGCGGGAGGCGGCAC
>JAICRD010000141.1 GCA_025937535.1 Chloroflexota bacterium
CCGATACCGTCGCGGTGGACGTGTGAATCCGACCCTGCGCCTCCGTCGTCGGCACTCGCTGCACGCGATGGACGCCGGACTCGAACTTCAGCCGGGAGTAGGCCCCGTCGCCGCGCACCTCGGCGATGATCTCCTTGAAGCCGCCGGCCTCGGACTCGGAGGTCGAAAGCACCTCGACCTTCCACCGGCGGCGCTCCGCGTAACGGGCGTACATGCGGTACAGGTCGGCGGCAAACAGCGACGCCTCCTCGCCACCGGTGCCGGCGCGAACCTCGACGATGACGTTGCGGTCGTCGTTCGGATCGCGCGGCACCAGCCTGGCGCGGAGATCCGCCTCCAGCTCCGCGGATTGAGCCGTGAGCCGGTCGACCTCCTCGCGCGCCATGGCGCGCATGTCCTCGTCGGGATCGTCAGCCATGGCCCGCGCCCCGTCCAGCTGGGTCCGCACCCCCCGCCACAGCCGCAGGCCGGCGACGATCGGCTCCAGGCGAGAGAGCTCCCGGCCGAGCTCGGCAAGCTGCTTCGGATCGGCGGCCGTCTCGGGCAGGGAAAGCTGGCGGCTGACCTCCTCGTAGCGCGCCTCCAGCTCGGCGAGCCGGTCGAGCATCAGGCCGGGTCGGCGGCCGTGGCGCTCGCGCGGTCAGCGGCCAGGCACGACTCGAGCGACGCGATGCTGACCTCGAGCATCGAGCGGTCCGGTGGCCGCGTGGTGAGCGACTGGAGCCACAGCCCCGGCGCATACAGGGCGCGCACCACCGGGTTGCCGTAATGGCGGGCGCCGAAGCGCACCAGCTCGTAGGCAACCGCGGCGATGAGCGGCACCAGCACGATGCGGCTGGCGAAGAGGAGAACCAGCGGGACGCCGGCCCGCGGGATGAGGCTGAAGAAGAAGATGCTGATGACGACCACGATGAGGATGAAGGTCGTGCCACAGCGGGTGTGCGCGGTGCCGAAGGCGTCGACCTCCTCGGGGGTGAGGGGCTTATCGGCCTCGTAGGCGCTGATGGCCTTGTGCTCGGCTCCGTGGTAGGCGAAGACGCGGCGGATGTCGCTCATCATCCCGATGGCCGCGATGTAGGCCACGAAGATGACCAGCCGGATGAGGCCCTCGATGCCGTTGGCGACGAGGTCCGAATCGGTCGCGCTCTCGGCGAAGGTCGACAGGAACAGCGGTAGCAGGAAGAAGAGGCCGATGGCGAAGCCGATGCTGAAGACCATCGTCAGGGCAATGGTGCCCTTGCCCAGCTCGACATCCTCTCCCTCGGCGGCGATCGACGCCGAGCGCATGAGCATGCGGGTGCCGATGACGAGCGTCTCGTACAGCACGAACATGCCGCGCAGGAACGGGATCTTGATGAGCTTGCGATCCGCCGATAAGGCCGCCGGGAGCGGCTCGGACATCGTGACGATCTCGCCCGACGGCGGACGGACGCTCATGGCGACCGTCGTGCGGCCGCGCATCATCACGCCCTCGATCAGCGCCTGCCCGCCATAGAAGAAGTCCGGCATGCGGAAGCGCCGCCTGCCGGACGAGTCGGTGATGGCGCCGATCACCAGCGGCCCGGCCGCGATGAGCAGCTCGGGGATGAGGAAGAAGAGGTGGGGCGCCGCGGCGAGCGCCGGCCACCGGGTCAGGTGCCGGCGCATTCGATCAGCGGAGAGAGCGCTCCAGGCGCTTCTGGAACCGCTCCACCTGGCCGGCGGTGTCGACGATGTTCTGCGTGCCCGTGAAGAACGGGTGGCACTTGTTGCAGACCTCGACCTGGATCGTGTCTGCCGTCGACCCGACGGTGAACTGGTTGCCGCACCCGACGCAACGGACGTGCGCCTGGTGGAACGTGGGATGGATATCGGCCTTCATGGCAATGGTGCTCCGACGCGTCAGGCGGTCGCCGACTGGCCCATAGACTGGTAGGGGCCGGCCTCGATGCTCACGCGCTTCTTGTTTCTCGTCTGGTGGGTGAAGCGGACCTTACCGTCCGCCGTGGCGAACAGCGTGTAGTCACGACCCATTCCGACGTTGTCGCCGGGATGGAAGGTGCTGCCGCGCTGTCGCACGATGATCGTCCCCGACAGCACGTACTGCCCGTCGCCGCGCTTGACGCCGAGTCGCTTGCCGGCGCTGTCGCGGCCGTTCTTGCTGGATGAGCCAGCCTTCTTGTGTGCCATCGGTTACTCCTCGGCGCTCTTCTTGGTCGCCGCCTTGCGCGTGCGCTTTGGCTTTTCCGTCTCGGCCGATGCGGGCTTCTCGGCAACCTTGCGGGTGCGCTTCGGCTTCTCGGGGGCCGGTGCCTCGGCCGCATCGGCGCTGTCTGTCGACTGCGCAGCCGCCTCCGCCTTCGGCGCCTTGTCGGCCTTCTGGGCCTTCTCGGCCTTCTCCGGCTTGTCGGCCTCGTCGGCCTTGTCGGCCTTCGCCTTCTTGCCTGATGCGTTGATCTCGTCGATCCGAACGCGGGTCAGGTGCTGGCGATGGCCGTTCTTGCGACGGTAGGTCGCCTTCTGCTTGAACTTGAAGACGATCAGCTTCGGGCCGAGTGCCTCACCGAGGACCGTGCCGCTGACCGTCGCGCCCTCCACCGTCGGCGTTCCGATCGTCACCGCCTCGCCGTCACCGACGAGGAGGACCCGATCGAACGTCACCGACGAGCCGGCGTCACCCGACAGGCGCTCGACCTCGAGCTCGCTGCCCGGCTCGACGCGATATTGCTTCCCGCCGGTCGTGACAACGGCGTACATGCTTGATCTCCTGGGTCTGCTCATGAGCGTGGCGACGAGCTGGATCGGCGCACACGAAAACGGGCCGAGTGCTCAGCCCGCGGGAGCATGAAGTTTACCGAGCGATCGGGGGAGTGTCAACGAAGAGGAGGCGGGTTCGAACCGCGCGACGCACGCGAAGCGGCAGGTCCAGCGCGTTGACGACGTCCTCCGGACGGCCCGCGCCGCTGGGATCGAGCTGGAGCACGGTCCGCAGCGTGGCGGTGTGCTGCTTCTCGTCCACGTCGACGACCTCGACATCCTCGATGAGCGGGCGCAGGTCCCGCTCGCCGGCGTCACTGCGTCGCTCGCTCTCGCCACGTCGGCGCTTGCCCTGGAGCTCCTTCGCGTTCAGCAGCCGAACCACCGCGCCGCGCAGCGAGTCGGAGGTGAGCCCGTCGTCGCCGGAGACCTGGACCTCGTACTCCGCGGCCCGAAGCTGCGATGCTGCCGATGGGAAGCCGTGCCAGACCTCCTTCGCGTCGCGCAGCTCGACGCCCTCGGGGAAGTGCTCGCCGGCGGCCTGGATGCGATCGATCGGCACGAGCTCGTCGAAATACGCCTCGACGACCTCGCCGCGCAGCTCGATGCCGACCGGCAGGTTTGCCGCGAGCTTGATCCGCGGCCGCGGCTTCGCGGCGCCGCTGTAGGAGAGCGGCAGACCGGCCTCGCGGAATGCGCGCTCGAGCTCCTCGACCAAAACCGCCTGGCGCATGCGCAGCGCGGGCTCCGCTCGGCTGAAGAGAATCTGCCACCGCTGGCGCGGGGCGTTGGGAGTTCCGTTCGTCATGGGACGGCCATCGTACCGGCGCGGGGCCTCGACGGCCAGAGGCGGCCGGTAGGATGCTCCGTGCATGGCAGAGCTGCTTGCGACGGTCCACCGCCACCGGCAGGCGATCTTCGCCCTGCTGATGATCGTTCTCGTCATCGGCCTGCTCTGGACGGCCCGCGGAGCGCTGCCCGCGTTCTTCATCGGCGTGGCGCTCGCGTTCGTGCTCGATCCGGCCGTGAGCTTCCTGGCACGGCGGGGGATGCCGCGCTGGGCCGGCGTGCTGGTCATGTACGTGGCCATGGTCGCGCTGGTGTGGGCGCTGATCGCCTTCGCGCTGCCGCCGATCGTCCGACAGACGAACGAATTCATCAGCCACCTGCCGGAGCTCGGCGCATCGCTGGCGGCCATGGAACGCGGCCTGATGGACTGGTACGAGGGCCTTCCGCTGCCGGACGACGTGCGGACCACCATCGACGCTCAGATCGCCGCGAGCGGGCAGGCATTCGCCGATCTGCTGCGCGCGATCGTCGCGCCGACCGTGAACGCCGTGGTCCGCGTCGCGACCTTCATCCTCGGCCTGGTCGTCGTGCCTGTGTGGCTGTTCTTCGTGCTGAAGGATCGTGAGGGCTTCTCGCGCCATGTCGCCGGCGCCATGCCCCCTGAGTGGCGCGCGGACTCGGAGAACATCCTCGCCCTGCTGGGACGGATCGGCGGCCGGTGGGTGCGCGGACAGCTCCTGCTCGGCGGCTCGATCTTCCTCGCGACGGTCATCGGCCTGACGATCCTGACCTTCGTCGGCTTCCCCGAGTTCGGGCAGTTCACGCTGGTGCTGGCGTTGATTGCCGGCATCCTGGAATGGTTCCCGATTATCGGCCCGATCGTGGCCGCCATTCCCGCCATCCTCATCGGCTTTTCGATCAGCCTTCCCTCCGCCATCGCGGCGGCGGTGCTTTACACCGCCATCCAGCAGCTCGAGAACAACATCCTGGTGCCCAAGGTGATGGGCGACGCGGTCGAGCTGCATCCGGCGGTCATGATCCTCGCGCTCGTGGTCGGCGGCGCGCTGTTCGGCCTCGGGGGCGCCATCCTGGCGGCGCCGACGGTTGCCGCCGGGCGCGACCTGTACCGATACGGGTTCCACCGCTTCGGCGGGCGCACTCCGGCCGATGCCGTCCAGCTCGCCATGCACGGGTCGCGGGTCGCCGATGAGGAGGAGCCGCCCGCGCCACCCGCGTCGCCGCCATCCGAAGCCGAGGCTGCCCTGGCGTAGATGTCCCTGGGTGGCTCTCGATGTATGGAGTCATCTCCACCGGCGCCTCACGTGGGGCGCTGTTTCCGCGCTGTATCGTGTCCTGCGACGCGTGAGCGCCGCCCGGCGGCGACCGTCGTGCTGCCCGGGTCTCGATATGTCGCGGGAACGCAGCGCGACCCGGCGGTCAGGTTAAATCAGCTCGATGCATCGAGCCCGATCAGAGGGCCGGCTTGTGTGACCGCATGCGCACCGACTCGAGGATGCCGAGCCCGAACAGCAGGCTGATCAGCGACGAGCCGCCGTACGTGACGAACGGCAGCGGAATGCCGGTGACCGGCATGACGCCGATGACCATGCCGACGTTCACGAGCACCTGGAACAGGATCATCGAGGCCAGTCCCACGGCGATCATCATCCCGAAGGCGTCGCGCGCCCGCCAGCCGATGAGCAGCACGCGCCATACGAGCAGTCCGAACAGGGTGAGCACGATCACGCTGCCGATGAACCCGAGGTCCTCGGCGACCACGGTGAAGATGAAGTCGGTCGACTGGACCGGGATATAGCCGCGCTGTCCCTCGCCCCCGACCGTCAGGCCACGGCCCAGCCACCCACCCGAACCGACGGCGTTCAAGGCCTGGACCAGCTGGTAGCAGGCGCCCTGCGGATCGGCGTAGGGATCCAGGAAGCAGAAGAGGCGATCGCGCTGGTAGTCGTGCAGCCGGCTGACGGCGACGGGCGCGAGGCCGATGGCGACCGCGGTGAGCACGCCCATCCATCCCAGGCTGGCGCCGCTCATGAACAGCATGC
>JAICRD010000015.1 GCA_025937535.1 Chloroflexota bacterium
ACGACACCCACGAGCGATCCGACCGACAGGTCGATGCCGCGCGAGACGATGATGAGGACCATGCCCGTGGCCATGATCGCCACGCCGGATGCCTGCACGGCGAGGGTGATCATGTTCGCGGGCTGAATCAGCTTCCCGCCGGACATGATGTGGAAGCCGATGAGAATCCCCGCCAGGGCGATCAGCATGCCGAAGAGCCGCAGGTCCACCTCGGTCGCCGCAACGGCGGCACGAATGGACCTCCGCTCGGCGCGAGCCGGCGCGGGCGCCTCGGTCAGGGCATCGGCCACGGAGGACATCCTCCCGGACGTGAACGTGAAATGGCGCCCCGCGTTGCGGCCGTGCCGCAAACGCAGGGCGCCATCACACCAAGCCTCGGTCAGTCGATTACTGGCACGCGGGCGGTGCGGAGTCAGCGTCGACGCCCTCGCACAGCACGTCCTTGGTCAGCCACTCGGCCTCGAGGATCAGGTCGAGATTCTCGGCCGTGATCGGCTGCGGCTGGAGGATGAACGAGGTGACCGTGTTCTCGTCACCAGAATCCGGCTCACCATCCGGTCCCGGCGTCGTGAAGTCGGCCGCTGCCATTCCCGCCAGCGGGGCGACGTCCTCGGGAATGAGGCCGTCCGGGATGGTCAGGTCCGCCATCGCGGTTCCCTCGCACAGTTGCAGTGCCGCGGCACCCGCGACCTTGCCGAGCTGGTTGGCGTCCTTCCAGACGTCGACGTACTGCAGGCCCTTCGCGACGTTCTGCAGGTTGGCGGTGTCACCGTCCTGGCCACTGACCGGGATCGGGTCGTACCCCTTCGCCTGGAGTGCCGCAACAACGCCCAGCGCGGTGCTGTCGTTCTCGGCCAGGACCGCGTCGATCTGGGTCCCCTCGGCGTTGGCCGAGTCGATGATCGCTTCCATGTTGTTCTGCGCCGTCTGGGTGTCCCACGCGTCGGTGAACTGGTCAGCGACGATGGTGATCTCGCCCGAGTCGATCTTGTCCTGGAGGCCAGCCTCGTCCCAGCCCTGCGGCAGGAAGGTGGACGCGTTCGGATCGCCCGGGTCGCCCTTGATGAGGACGTAGTTGCCCTCCGGCACCGCCTCGAACATCGCCTCCGCCTCGGCCTTGCCGACGCCGACGTTGTCGAAGGTGATGTAGAGAACGCTCTCGTCCTCGATCAGGCGGTCATAGGCGATGACGGGTACGCCCGCATTGGCGGCCGTCTCGAGTGCCGGCCCGACGCCCGCCGTGTCCTGCGCAAGCAGGATGAGGACATCCGCGCCCTGTCCAATCAGGGTTTCGACGTCGGTGAGCTGCTGGACCGTGTCAAGGTTCGCATCGGCGTCGATGTAGGTCCCACCGCCGGCCTCGACCGTCTCCTGGATGTTGGGCTTGTCCTTCGCGGCCCAGCGCGGCTGTTGGAAGTTGTTCCACGACACGGCGACGGTGCAGTCGCCGCTCGCCGCCTGAGACCCGGAGGCGGCGGGCGCCTGGCTCGCGCCGGCACTCTCTCCCGCGGGCTCCGAGGCGGCTGGTGGACTTGACGTGCAGGCGGCCAGGATCAACGCGGCGATCGCTGTGATTGGCGCCAGCCTACGGTTCCGCATGGGGATTCTCCTCCGTGATGGCCAAGTGTGGCTCGAGCGGCCATGCCCCCGGGTAAGGCTACATGCTTGTCAAGCCCTCCGCGCGCCACCGGCGCAAGCGCCGCCGTTAGACTCGGGCGGAAGATCGTTGTGTTGAGGAGCGCACCGATGCACCCTCTGGCGAGTTGCACGTGACGGGCGAGCTGCGCTGGGGAATCCTGTCCAGCGCCGCGATCGCGCGGCGCAAGGTCGTTCCCGCGATGCAGCGGGCGCGCCGCTCGCGGGTCGTGGCGATCGCCTCGCGCGATGCGGACGCCGCACGACGGACCGCGGTCGAGCTGGGGATTCCCCGCTGGCACGCGAGCTACGAGGCGCTCCTTGCCGATCCGGAGGTCGATGCCGTATATGTTCCCCTCCCCAACCACCTCCATGCGGAATGGACCATTGCCGCCACGGCCGCCGGCAAGCACGTGCTCTGCGAGAAGCCGATGGCGCTCACCGCCGCCGATGCCGAACGCATGGTGGTGGCCGCGCAGGATGCGGGCGTCCGCCTGATGGAGGCGTTCATGTACCGCCATCACCCGACGTGGGTGGCGGCGCGCGAGCTCCTCGCAGCGGGCCGCATCGGCCAGCTGACTGCCGTGCAGAGCTGGTTCTCGTTCTACAACGACGATCCGGCCAACATCCGGAACATCGCTGCGGCCGGTGGTGGGGCCCTCTACGACATCGGCTGCTACGGCGTGAACCTGTCGCGGCTGCTATTCGGCGGTGAGCCCGCGCGTGTGGAGGCCATCATCCGCCGGGACGCGACGACCGGGGTCGACGTCGTTGCGAGCGCCATCCTCGAGTTCGACGCCGGCATCGCCGCCTTCACGTGCTCGACGCGGGCCGAGGATGACCAGCGCGTCGACATCTATGGCACCCAGGGACGGATCTCGATCGCGATTCCGTTCAACATCCCGCCCGATCGGCCGACCAAGGTCCTCGTCACGGCCGGCGGCGACCCGCCGGTCGCGCCCGACGTCGAGGTGCTGACGTTCCCGACGGTGGACCCATATACCGCCGAGACAGAAGCGTTCACCACCGCGGTGCTGGACGGCGCGCCGACGCCCGTACCGCCCGAGGACGCGGTCGCCAACCTGAGGGTTCTCGAGCGGATCTTCGCGGCGGGGGCCGCTCGCGCTTGACCATGCGCGGCCGCATCGGCCCGATCGTCGCGGCCGCTGCCGCTCTGCTCGCGGTGATCGGTGCCGCGTTGACCATTCCGCGGATCTGGTCGGCCTCCAATTCAGGAGTGCCACGCTACGTGGAGGAGGCGCGAAGCGCTGGCCTCGACCATGTCTACGACGGCGAGTTCCTTCACTTCGTCGGTGGCGGCGTCGCCGCCTTCGATTGCGACGAGGACGGACGCCAGGATCTGTATCTCGCCGGTGGATCACGGCCGGCGGGCCTCTTCCGAAACCTGAGCCCGCTCGGTGGGGCGCTGCGCTTCGAGCGCGTGCCGGCCCGGACGACCGACCTCGAGGCAGTCGTCGGCGCCTATCCGATCGACATCGACGGGGACGGCCAGGTCGATCTCGCCGTGCTTCGCATCGGTGGCAACGTCCTGCTGCGCGGGACGGGCGACTGTGCCTTTGAGCCCGCGAACGAGCTGTGGGGCATCGACGGCGGCGACCGATGGACGACCGCCTTCAGCGCGACGTGGGAGGCGCCCGACACGCTGCCGACCCTCGCCATCGGCAACTACCTCGACCCCGCATCAGTGGAGGATCGGTCCTACGTCTGCCACGACAATGAGCTGGTCCGGCCCGACCCGTCGGGCGGGCGGTACTCGCCTCCGATTCCGCTGACGCCGGGCTACTGCTCGCTCTCGATGCTGTTCAGCGACTGGAACCGCTCCGGGCACGCCGATCTGAGGGTATCGAACGATCGCCAGTACTACCGCAACGGCCAGGAGCAGCTTTGGAACGTCACGCCCGGCGAGGCGCCCAGGCCGTGGACAGCGGACGATGGGTGGCAGCCGGTGAAAATCTGGGGCATGGGCATCGCCAGCCACGACCTCACGGGTGACGGGTATCCCGAGGTCTTCCTCACGAGCCAATCGGACAACCGCCTCCAGACGCTCGCCGATGGACACGCGCAGCCCCGGTATCGCGACATCGCCGTCGAGCGCGGCGCGACGGCCCACGAGCCGTACACCGGCGACCTCGAGCTGCGCTCGACCGCCTGGCACGCGGAGTTCGACGACGTGAACAACGACGGGCTCGCCGACCTGTTCGTCGCGAAGGGAAACGTCGAGGCGCAGGATGGCTACGCGATGCGTGACCCCAGCAACCTGCTCATCGGGCAGGAGGATGGGACCTTCGTGGAGGGCGGTCTCGAGGCCGGCATCGCGGACTTCGCCCGTGCGCGAGGCGCTGCTCTCATCGATCTCAATCTCGACGGACTGCTCGACCTCGTCGTCGTCAACCGACGGGTCAACGTCAGCCTCTACCGCAACGTCGGAGCGGGTGATGCGGCCGATCCGGAACCGATGGGCAACTGGATCGCGATGCGCGTCGAGCAGGATGGCGCCAACCGCGACGCCGTCGGGGCGTGGGTCGAGGTGACGTCGACGGCTGGCGTTCAGCGGCGCGAGATCACGATCGGTGGCGGACACGCCAGTGGCGAGCTCGGCTGGCTGCACTTCGGCATCGGGCCGGCCTCCCAGGCAACGATCACCATCGAGTGGGCGGACGGTACGACCAGCCAATCCATGACCATGGACGCGAACCGCTTCGGCGTCGTGCGCCGGGGGGCGGCGGAGGTCGAGCCGTGGACGCCCAACGAAGGAGGAGATTGATGGCACGTGCCGCTCGGCTCGGCGAGGTCGCCCTTCCCGACTTCGGGATTCCCAGCGCGATGCCGGAGATCCCGGCGGCCCGATATGCCGAGCGCCTGTCCCGGCTTCGGGAGCGTGCCGATGACGCCGGGCACGACGCGGTCGTCGTGTGGGCGGATCGTGAGCACTCGGCCAACCTCTCGTACCTGACCGGCTTCGATCCTCGCTTCGAGGAGGCGATCCTCATCGTTGCGGCCGACGATCCTCCCGCACTCCTCGTCGGCAACGAGTGCTACGCGATGGCGGGCGCGGCTCCGCTGCCGATGCAGCGCCACCTGCACCAGGAGCTGAGCCTTCCGAGCCAACCGCGCGACCGCTCCCGTCCACTGCTCGACGTCCTCGGCGAAGTCGGCATCGGTCCCGGCTCGAGGGTCGGTCTCGTGGGCTGGAAGACGTATGGCGAGGACTGGCGCTCCGACGCGCCCGCGTACCTCATGGACGCGCTCCGCGAGCTGGTTGGGCCGGCCGGCGGCGTCGTCAACGCGACCGGCATGCTCATCGATGCGCAGGACGGCCTGCGCATCATCAACGAGGTCGAACAGCTTGCCGCGATGGAGTGGTCCGCCTGCCACACGTCATCGGGAGTTCGGAACCTGATTCACGGGCTGCGGCCCGGGATGACCGAGCCCGAGGCCGTCGCGCTGTTGGGGTGGAATGGATGGCCGCTGTCCTGTCATCTCATGCTCACCGCCGGGCCGCGCGCGCGCTTCGGCCTGCTCAGCCCCGGCGATCGGCGGATCGGTCGTGGCGACCCGCTGACCGTGGCGTTCGGCATCTGGGGCGCGCTGAACTGTCGCGCCGGGTTCGTGGTCGAGGACGCGACCGAGCTGCCGCCGGAGATCGGCGACTACGTCGATCGCCTGGTGGCGCCGTACTTCGCCGCGGTGGCCGAGTGGTATGCGGCGCTCCACATCGGCCAGACCGGTGGCACGCTCCACGACATCGTCGCGCGGCGCCTGGGCGATCCGTTCTTCGGCATCTTCCTCAACGCCGGCCACCAGATCCATCTCGACGAGTGGGTGAACTCCCCGGTCGCACCCGGCTCACGCGTCGAGCTGCGTTCGGGCATGGCGCTCCAGGTGGACGTCATCCCGGCCACCGGCACGCCCTACTTCACGACGAACATCGAAGACGGAATCGCCCTTGCCGATGACGCGCTGCGAGGCGAGCTCGCGACGGCCTTCCCGGACGCGTGGCGGCGTATCGAGGCACGGCGGAGATTCATGGCGGACCAGCTCGGCATCGATCTGCATCCGGACGTGCTGCCACTCTCGAACATCCCCGCCTACCTGCCGCCGTTCCTGCTGAGCCCCGATCGGGCGATGGTGGTCACCGGACGCACCTGACCGCCCGCGGTCATCCGCCCTCGGCACTGAGGACCGGCGGTGGCGCGGCGCTGTAGCCGTGCTCGGCGATCTCGGCGGCGCGCTCGCGGTACGCCTCGGGCGATGGCGCGGTCCGGGCACGGAACCCATCCACGAGGCGGTTGTACATCGAGAACGCCGAGGCGATGAGGATGGCGAGCTGGACGTCGGCGTCGGTGGCCCCGGCCGTGATGGCGGCCCTGACATCGGCCTGGCCAAGCTGCCGCGGCTGATCACGAACCGTCCGGGCGATGTGCAGCAGCGCGCGCATCTTCGCGTCGAGCCCGTCCGACGCGCCGGTCTTGATAACGTCGATCAGCGGCTCGAGGTGCGTCGCGCTCTCGCGCTCGAGGAGCGCTGCTGCGAAGGCGCCGTGCGAGTCCATGCAGAAGAAGCAGTCGTTCGCGGCCGAGACGGCCGTGGCAAGCATCTCGCGCTCGTGGCGCCGGAGCGTCGCACCGGGATAGTCGTTCACCAGGACCTCGTCGGCGAGGCCGCGGAGGTGGACGCCGAGCCCGGGCGTCAGCCGCATCGCGACACCGATGCCGGGGACGTCGGGCAGGCCGCCGACGATCGGTTCCTCCTGGGCGCGAGCCAGGCGCTCGTTATCGCGTGCCATGCGTTCCTCCGAAGATGTGGGTGGCGACGTGCGTATGCTAGTGCGCACGTGACGCACCGAGCACTGGCGTCCTCGCGTCCCTCAGCGCGCCAATGACGGCCCGCTCCCTGACGCTGCGCGGGGCGACGTATCCGCTGGTGCTGCCCAGCCTCCGCGACCCTCGGCTTCACGTCGCCGCCGTCATCATCAGCGTCCACGTCCTGGGCCAGGTCGGCCTTCACTTTCGGGTCAGCGTCCCGCAGATCCTGGCCGCCATCCTGACCTGCGCCGTGCTCGAGGTTGCGCTCACCTTCCGGCAGTCGCGGTCCTTCGTGTGGCCCGCCAGCGCGATGCTCACGGGAAGCGGCGTGGCGCTGATCCTGCGGGCCGTCGGCACTCGCGCCGACGATCCGTGGAGCTTCGACGCCTGGTACCTCTTCGCCGCCATCGCGGGCCTGTCACTCCTCACCAAGTACGTCATCAAGTCCGGCGGCACGCATGTCTTCAACCCGTCCAACATCGGCCTGGTCGTCGCGTTCGTGCTCCTCGGGCCGAGCCGCATCGAGCCACTGGACTTCTGGTGGGCGCCGCTGAACCCGCCGATGCTGGCGGCGTATGCGGTGATCATCGTCGGCGGGGTGCTGATCACGCGCCGGCTGCACCTCCTCGCGCTTGCGGCGACGTTCTGGGGCGTGTTCGCGGTTGCGACGGGCCTCCTCGCGGCGAGCGGCCACTGCATCGTCGCCAACTGGGCCTTCGCGCCGGTGTGCGGCGTCGACTACTGGCGGGTCGTGGTCACCTCGCCGGAGGTCCTCATCTTCCTCTTCTTCATGATCACCGACCCACGGACGATCCCCGCGTCCGGCGCCGCTCGCCTCGTCTTCGGCGTCCTCGTGGCAGTCGTCAGCACGCTGCTCATGGCGCCGCAGACCGACGAGTTCGGTGCCAAGGTCGGCCTCCTCGCCGGGCTCGTGGTCGTGTGTGCAGCCCGGCCGCTCCTGGATCGATGGCTTCCGAAGGCCGACGGCACCGAGCGGTTCGATCTGCTTGAGGCATTTCGCCGAGCGCCGCTCCAGCGCCTCGGCGTCATCGGCGCGTCCGTCGTCGTCGCGGGCGTTGCGATCGTCGCGGCCGGCACGCCGGCCCGCGGGACGGCGCTGCCGAACGCCGCCGAGGTCCTCAGCCGCCAGGCGCCGAACGTCGATCCGTCAACGTTGCCGCCGATCACCGTGAACCAGGAGGTCGTCGATTACCGCCACGAGCTGGCGGGCTCGGGGATCAACGAGGTCGCGATTGCGCTCGCCCAGAACCTGGCCCTCGAGAACGAGGCGCTGCTCCAACGCGACGCGGACCTCCTCGTCGCCATCGACCACGGCGATCGACTCCTCGAGATGCAGGCCGCGCTGGAGGGTGCCGGCGAGACGGGCACGACGACCGTGTCGCACTACACGTTCGACGCGATCGACGTCTCGTTGCTCGTGCCATTCGGCCGGCAGGAGGGGCTGAGCCTCGGGCTCACCGGTCGAGGCACCGTCCTGCGCGAGCACTACGACGGGGACGGGAATCGCATCCGTGCCGGTTCGGAGCCGTTCCACCTCACGTTCGCCATGCGCCAGGCGACGGGCGCGCGATGGATGCTCGTGGCCGTCGTTCCGCCAGCGGAATAGCTCACCGGATGCCGGATCGGCGACGCGTGCTACCGTGCGGACCATGACCAGCATCCCCCGACCTAGCCGCGACGACCTGCTTCGGATCTACGCCGACACGAAGGTGATCGCGGTCGTCGGCGCCTCGGACGATCGGTCGAAGCCGGCGGGCAACATCCCGGCCTATCTCCAGTCACAGGGCTACCGGATCATCCCCGTCAACCCGACGCGCGACACGGTGCTCGGCGAGCGCTCGTACGCCAGCCTCGCCGACGTCGACGAGCCGGTCGATGTCGTCGACGTCTTCCGCCCAGCGCCGGAGGGCGCGGACATCGCCCGCCAGGCGGCCGAGATCGGCGCGAAGGTCATCTGGTTTCAGCCCGGGACGCAGAGCGGCGAGGCATCGCGGATCGCGCACGACGCCGGCCTGACCGTCGTCAGCCGGATCTGCATGGGCGCGACCCACGGCACGTTGGAGCTCGGACCGGGGCCTGACGAGCACTGACCCAGGGACGCCTTACCAGCTCTCCCAGTGGGCGAACTCGTCGAGAGGCCGCCAACCACGCTTCAGCGATGGTGACTTCACGTCCTTCAGCGGCCGCCCAACGGGGATGACGCCGACCGGGACGAAGTCCAACGGCAGGCCAACGGCCTCGCGCATGCCATCGAAGTCACCGCCGGCAAATCCAGCGGCGAGCCCTTCGTCGACCGCGGCGAGCAGGATGAGCATCACCGTGCAGCCGACATCCATCCACCAGTACGGCACGTCCCACTCGTCCTCCGTGCCAGGAGGCTCCGATGGATCGCGCTTGTCCGGCTCGTTGTAGCGGTCGACGTACACCTTGGCTGAGACGGCCGGCACGAACAGCGCCGGCGCCTCGCTGATCCACGGGTCGAAGCCGCGCTCGGTGTACGACGCCTCCCACGCCAGCTCGGCCAACCGCCGCTTGCGGTCGGGCTCGGTGACGATCACGAGCCGCTGACCCTGGCTGAACCCGGCCGATGGCGCACGTTGTGCGGTCGCGGCAATCCGCTCGAGCACGTCCCGATCGATCGGATCGGGCGCGAAGTGGCGGACCATGCGTCGCCGCCGGACGACCTCGGAGAATTCCATCAGCCGATGCTAGCGCTGGGCGGCCCGACCGATCGGTTCGCCACCTACCAACCACGCGCGGCTTAGGCAGCGTTCGCGGCCACCGCGACCCCACTCGGGGCTCGAATGTCCGTCGGATTTCGGCCGTGATTGGTAGGTGCGCATCCCCGGTGAGTTCGGGCCGCCTAAGGCGCTCCTGATTGGTACCTGCCCACCTCACCGGGCCGGATGTCGCGCAGACGACGAACGGCGGCCGCGATGGCCGCCGTTCGCATCGGTCCGGAAACGCGCTACTCCAGGTAGTCCTTGAGCTTGCGGGAGCGCGAGGGGTGCCGCAGCTTGCGCAGCGCCTTTGCCTCGATCTGCCGGATCCGCTCGCGCGTCACGTTGAAGTCGCGACCGACCTCCTCCAGGGTGCGTGACCGGCCGTCCTCCAGGCCGAAGCGCAGCTGGAGCACCCGGCGCTCGCGCGGGGTGAGCGAGTCGAGCACGCCCTCCACCTGCTCCTTGAGCAGCTGGTGGCTGGCCGCATCGGCGGGCGCCACCGAGGCCAGGTCCGGGATGAAGTCGCCGAGATGGCTGTCCTCCTCCTCGCCGATCGGCGTCTCCAGGCTGACCGGCTCCTGGCTGACCTTCATGATCTCGCGCACCTTCTCGGGGCTGACCGTCTGCGGGCCCTCGGCCACGCGCTCGTCCGTCTCCTCCTCGGTTGGCTCACGCTGGAGCTTGTCGCGCAGCTCGCGGATGATCTCGTCGCGGCTCATGCGCCGCGCGATCTCCTCCACCGTCGGCTCGCGCCCGAGCTCCTGGAGCAGGGTGCGGCTGACCCGGATGAGGCGGTTGATCGTCTCGACCATGTGGACCGGGATGCGGATCGTCCGCGCCTGGTCGGCGATGGCCCGCGTGATCGCCTGCCGGATCCACCACGTGGCGTACGTGCTGAACTTGAAGCCCTTCTCGTAGTCGAACTTCTCGACCGCCCGGATGAGGCCGATGTTGCCCTCCTGGATGAGGTCCAGGAAGCTCATTCCCCGGCCGATGTACTTCTTGGCGATCGACACCACCAGGCGCAGGTTCGCCTCGGTCAGGCGCTTGCGCGCATCGGTCGACTGCTCGACCAGGCGACCCGAGCGCTTCTCGAGCGGCACGTCCGGCGGAATGCTCGGGTCATAGCCGAGGCTGAGCAGGTACTCCGCGTCGTTCCCGGCGGTGATGTACTCGCGCACGATGTCCTGCGTCGTCTCGCGCGCCCACTGCTCGAGCTCGTACAGCTCGGCCGATCCGGCGTGGCTGACCGACCGGAACCGATAGGTCGCCCCGAACAGGATGGCGTCCTTGATGCCCTGTGCCGGATCCGAGGCGAGCACCTTCAGGATCGACTCGGCCTCCATCAGCCGCGTGCGGGCCTCATCGTCGAGGTTCGGCGCCTTGCGGTACTTGCTCAGCTTGATGGCCGGCGGCTCGATCGTCTTGCGCTTGCGCTTCGTCCACCAGTCGATCGCGTCATGGGTGACATGCGGCGCCTCCTTCGGCAGGTCGAACGCGCGCATGGCGGCCATGCTGCGGGCCTTCGGCTCGGAGTCGAGCGTGACCCACGCGAAGAGGTTGACGAGCGAGCGCGCCGGGTCCTCGACGATGAGCTCACCGAGCTCGATCGCCTTGGCCAGCACGACCTCCTCCTCCGCGGTCAGCAGCGCGACCTTGCCGATCTCCTTGAGGTACATCCGCACCGGGTCGTCGATGCCGATGAGGTCGGCGGCGAGCGCCTCGAGGTCCTCCTCGCCCTCCTTGGGCTTGGCAGGCGCGGCCGTCCCGGCTGCCGCCGGGGCTTCCTCCTCTTCCTCCTCATCGGGCTCGCCGATGAGGGTCGGCTGGTTCTGCGCGTCCAGCACCTCGACGCCGGCCTCCTCGGCGGCGGCATACAGCTCCTCGACCGCGGCCATCTGCCCTTCCGGGTTGGGGATCGCTTCGAGGATCTGGTCGTGGGTGATGAAGCCTTCCTCGCGGCCCTTGGCGATCAGGTCGTTGATCGCGGCGGTCGCCACGCCGTTGCCGGCCTCACTGCCATTGCCGTTCGCCGTGGCCTTGCCGCCCTTCGCCGGCTTGGCCGGCTTCTTGGCGGCCGATGCCTTGGCGCTCGCCTTCGGCGCACTCTGCTTCGCTGCCGGCGCCTGCTTGGGTGCAGCTGCCTTCTTCGTCGCCATCGCGTTCTTCGGTGTGGCCTTGGCCGCCGCCTTAGGGGCAGCCGCCTTCGGGGCGGCCGCCTTCGCGGCCTTCGCGTCGGCCGGCTTCGTCGCCTTCTTCGTCTTCGTGTCGTCCGCGGTCATGTCGGTTGGCCGCTTTCGCGTCGTGGTGCTCGTCGCCACGCTTACCTCCTCTTCTGGCCAGCCATCACGGCCGACGGGTTGATCGCCTGTTCGAGCTGCTCCCGTTCGAGGTGCAGCACCTGGAATTGACGTTCCAGGTCGTGGATGTCTGTCGATTCGGGATCGTTCGATCCCATGCTGATGAGTGACTGGAGGTCGGCCAGCCGCTCCTGGACGCGCTCCTTTCGCAGCCGCAGGAGGCAGACTCGCAATGCCTCGCGATCCATCTCGGTATCGGGCCGCACGCCGCGTGCCCGCGCCGATGCCAGCAGCCCCCGCGCCAGTGCGCCGGTGGCAGCGTCCAGTCCGTCGACGAACGCCTCGAGGTTCGGCCGGGCGTCCGCGCCGACCGCCGACATCCATGCCGTTGCCAGCGCGGTCGCCGATTCGTCGCGGAACGGCAGCCGCCCATCGGCCGGCTGCTCGGCGGCGAGCGTCGGGTTCAGCAACAGCAAGGTCAGCGCCTCGCGCTCGAGCGGCCCGAGCGGCGCCTCGGCGTCGCCGTCGCGAGGTGGCTCGACCGGCCGCACGGGGATCGGTCGCGGCCCGCGCGCCAGCTCGTCGCGCAGGACGCGCTCGTCGATGCCCGCCAGCTGTGCCAGGCGCGGCACGTATGAATCCTGCTCGACCCGGTCCGGGATGCGGCGCAGCAGGTCGAGCATGCGTCGGGTGTACGCGCTTCGACCCTGCGGCTGGCGCATGTCGACCTCGCTCGCGGCGCGTGCCATGAAGTACGGCAACAGCTCCTCGGCATCGGCGACGGCCGTCCGCCAGCCGTCGGGATCGGTCTTGATGAGCTCGTCGGGATCCTTGCCGGCCGGGATGCGGATGACGCGAACCTTGCTCACGACCGGGCCGAGCTCCTCGAGCAGGCCGCGCTGGGTGGCGGCCTCGCCGGCGAGGTCGACGTCGTAGGCGAGTGCGACCGCATCGGCGTAGCGGTTGGCAAGCTCGACCTGCCCGGCCGTCAGCGCCGTGCCCAGGCTGGCCACGACGTTCTCGAAGCCGGCCTGGTGGGCGGCCATGACATCGGTGTAGCCCTCGACGATTACCGCCAGCTTCTCGCGCCGGATGGCGGCCTTGGCGAGGTCGATCCCGTACAGCGTCCGGCTCTTGTCGAACAGCGCGGTCGCGGGCGAGTTCAGGTACTTCGGCCCCTCCGCGTCCGGCATGATCCGCCCGCCGAGACCGATCGCGCGCCCGGAGACGTCGCGGATCGGGATGATGATCCGCCCGCGGAAGGCGTCGTAGACGCCACCCCGCGTGGATGGCTTGGCAAGGCCCGCATCGGTCATCTCGCGATCGGTGAAGCCCTTCGCGCGGAGCCGCTTCGTCAGCGCCTCCCAGTTGTTGAGCGCGTAGCCGATGGCGAAGCGCTCGAGCGTGTCTTCGCTGAACCCGCGCTCGGCCAGGTAGGCGCGCGCTCGCTCGGCCTGATGCGCGTCGAGGAGGACCTGGCGATAGAAGGTGATCGCCGCCTCCAGCGCTTCGCGCAGGCGCCGCTTGCGCCGATCCTCGCTGGCGGTACGTTCCGACAGCTCCACGCCGGCGCGTTCGGCAAGGCGGCCGAGCGACTCGCGGAAGTCCAGCCCGTCGCGGCGCATGAGGAAGGTGAAGATGTCACCGTGCTCACCACAGCCGAAGCAGTGCCACGTCTCTCGATCGGGCGTGACGATGAACGATGGCGTCTTCTCGGCGTGGAAGGGGCACAGGCCCTTCATGATCGTGCCCGCGCGCTTGAGTGCGACGGTCTCCCCCACGATCTCGGCCACGGGCAGCTTGGATTTGATCTCGGCGACGATGCCTGAGGATGTGGTGATGGGTGCGCGTCCTCGCGCTCGTGGGTGAGCGCTTGTCAAGGGGTTTGTCAAGGCCTACGACGCCATTTTACTCCTTTGTCAAGGACCCCGCCACATCTGGCCATCGGCGCTGGCTTGCAATTCTCGGTACACTTCCGCACCGGACCGCACTTCACCGCACACCGAGGCCGATGCTCGCAACCGACCAGGGCCGACCCGAAGCCGATAGCGCCCCACCCGATGTCGTACGTGCGGCGTTTCGCGACCTGCATGGTCGCCACCTGCACGGTTTCGCGCTGCTGCTGACCCTCGGGGATGCGGCTGGAGCCGCCCAGCTGACCGTCGATGCGCTCGACGCGGCGGGACCCCGTCTCGACGAGCTTCGACATCCCGAGCGGGCGGCGGCGTGGCTGCGCGCTCGCGTGGTGCGCATGTCACGCGGGATCGCGCGCGGCGCGCTCCGCATGCAGCCACTTGCCGAGCTCGGCGTCGATCCGGAGGTCGCGGGGGCGCTCGGCACGCTCGGTCACCTCGAGCGCGCGGCAGTGATCGCGGCGTCGGTCGAACGGCTCGATCGACGCGACGTCGGCACCGTCGTCGGCCGTGACGGTGTGGCGCTCGATCGGCTCCTCACCCGATCCCGCCGCCGGTATGCCGCCGCACACGCCGCCCGTGCCGGCGAGGAGATCGCCGCCGGCCCGATGGTCGATCGCGTCAGGGCCGAGGCCGCGCGGGCCCTTCGATGAACGAGCTGCACGACGAGTTCGACGCCTGGATCGCGGCCGGCGCGCGCGAGGAGCCGCCGCGCGATGTCGCCCTCCACGCGTCGGGCTGTCAGGTGTGCCTGGGGCTGGCCGCCTCGTTCGACGCGCTCCTCGCGATCGATCCCGGCCTCGCTCCCCCGCCGCCCCTGCGCGCGGCACCGCTCTCTCCGCTCGCGGGCGCTCCGCTTCGCATCGCGCGCTCGGCCGCAGCGGCGATGGCGGTGATGCTGGTGATCGGCGCCGGGGTCATCGTGGGCGCCAACGCCCTTCGTCCGCGCGAATCGGCCTCGGTGGTGGAGCCGTCCGCTTCGCCGACGCCGCGACTCGCCGAGGGCGTCCTTGGCGCCGCGACCGGCCCGTCCGAGACAGCGGCTGCCACAGCCAGCACGTCCGCGTCTCCCAGCTCCTCGGCCTCCGCCTCGCCAACTCCCACCGCCACCCCGCGGCCGGTTGCCGGCGCGCCGACGCCGCGTCCAACCATGGGCGGCGGTCCACCGCCGGCCAGCGCGATTCCCGCCACTCCGGTGCCGACGCCCCGTCCGACCGTGGCGCCGACGAGCGCTCCGACGGCTGCTCCGACGGCAGCCCCGACTCCGCCGCCGACACCGACGCCGACCCCGTCTCCGACGCCAACCCCGACGCCCGAGCCGACGACGCCGCCGACGCCGCCGCCGACACCCTCACCGAGTCCGACGGGCGAGGGCGGAGCGGCCGGCCTCATCGGCGCGATCACGGAGCTGCTTCCGTAGCGGGCGCCGCGTAGGAACCTGACGCGCTGCGGCCCACGTGTCGCCGATACGGACCGTGGCATGTCGCTCGTGTTCGCAGCGTCCGATGACGGGCCGATGCGAGCGTGAATCGGTGTCACCGGCGCACTCACCGGCACCATCGGCTTGCCCAAGGTCCGTGAACGCGTCATCTGGCGCCCAGCAGCGACGCAGGGCGCCAACGGTCCGCCATGGCACCACAAGGCTACAAGCGGCAGCGATGATCGATGCCCGCCCTAGAACGGGCGGAACGCGACGAACGCCGGGACAGCGATGAGCGAGACGACGCTCATCACCTTGATGAGGATGTTCATCGACGGACCGGCGGTGTCCTTGAGCGGATCGCCGACCGTGTCCCCCACCACCGCCGCGTGATGCGCTTCGCTCCCCTTGCCGCCGAAATGTCCCGCCTCGACGTACTTCTTGGCGTTATCCCACGCGCCGCCAGCATTCGCCATGAAGATCGCCAACAGGAAGCCGGTCACCAGTGCGCCAACGAGGAAGCCGCCCAGCGCCGGCAGGCTGATGAAGCCGATGACGATCGGCGTCACGATCGCGAGCGCGCCGGGCACGACCATCTCCCGCAGCGCGGCGGCGGTGCTGATGTCGACGCAGCGCGCGTACTCGGGTCGCACGCCCTCGACGCCCTCGCGCAGGCCGGGGATCTCGGCGAACTGGCGACGCACCTCGACGATCATGGCGTTCGCCGCGCGCCCCACCGCCTCGATCGTGAGCGCCGCGAACAGGAAGGGCAGCATGGCGCCGATGAACAGGCCGACCGTGACGGACACATCGGTGATGTCGAGCGCGATGGTCGGCAGCCCGGCGTCGATCAATGCCGCATTGGCCGTCTCGGTGAAGCTCCGGAACAGCGCCAGCGCGGTGAGCGCAGCGGAGCCGATGGCGAAGCCCTTGGCGACGGCGGCGGTCGTGTTGCCGAGCGAGTCGAGGGCATCGGTGTCGCGGCGCACCTCCGGCGGCAGGTCGGCCATCTGCGCGATGCCGCCGGCGTTGTCGGCGATCGGTCCGTAGGCGTCGACGCTGACGGTGATCGCCGTCGTCGCCAGCATCCCGACCGCGGCGAGCGCGATGCCGTAGATGCCGCTGTTGTCGTCCCCGGGGATGGCGAGGTTGCCGAATGCATAGGCAGCCACGATCGCGGCGGCGATGACGCCGATGCTCGAGGCGGTGGAGCGCATCCCGGTGGCCAGGCCCGCCAGGATCACGGTCGCCGCACCGGTCCGCGAGCGCTCTGCGATGTCCCGGACCGAGCGGTAGCTGTCCGACGTGTAGTACTCGCTGATGCGGCCGATGAGCAGGCCGGCCAGCAACCCGGCGACGATGGAAGCGGCGAAGAAGAGCGGCTGTCCCACCTCCTCGACCGGGCCGAGGATGGCGACGGCCAGGGCCGCTGCGGCGATCGCGGTCAGCACCGCCGCCACGTTCGCGCCGCGCCGCAGTGCGGCCGCCAGGTCGGCGCCGGGAGCGGTGCGCACGAAGAAGGCCCCGATGATGCTGGCCAGCATGCCGGCCCCGGCGATCGCCACCGGGAACACGACTCCCGCGGCCGGGTCGCTCGTGCCGGCGAAGATGACCGCGCCGAGCACGATCGGAGCGACGATCGAGCCGACGTACGACTCGAACAGATCCGCGCCCATGCCCGCCACGTCGCCGACGTTGTCACCGACGTTGTCGGCGATGACGGCCGGGTTGCGCGGATCGTCCTCGGGGATGCCGGCCTCGACCTTGCCGACCAGGTCGGCGCCGACATCGGCCGCCTTGGTGTAGATGCCGCCGCCGACGCGGGCGAAGAGCGCGATGCTGCTGGCGCCGAGCCCGTACGCGGCAATCAACGTCGGGGCGTTGTCGATGGCCAGCGCCTGGATGAAGACGAGGAACAGCACGGCGACACCGAGCAGGCCGAGGCCTGCGACGCTGAAGCCCATGACGGCGCCGCCGCGGAACGCGAGTGGAAGTGCACGCTCGACGCCGCCGACGCGGGCCGCCTCGGCAGTGCGTGCATTCGCCCTCGTGGCGATGCGCATCCCGATGAAGCCCGCACCGGCCGACGAGACTGCACCGAGCACGTAGGCCAGCGCCCCGATCAGCCGATAGTCCGGGATGGCGAAGATCAGGACCGCGACGACGACCACGAAGACCGCGAGCACCGTGTACTGGCGGCGCAGGAAGGCCATCGCGCCCTCGCGGATGGCGTCCATCAGCTCGACCATGCGCGCATTTCCCGGATCGGCGGCGGTCACCTGGCGCGCGAAGACGGCTGCCAGGCCAAGACCGGCCAGGGCCGCCACCCCGGCCGCCAGCACGTACAGCGAATCCATCGTCACCTCAGGTCGTCAGCCCATCGACGCCATGCTCACCGGTCAGCGCGGTGCCTGACCGGGTTTGCGCCAGCGGACGGCGAGGTGAGACCCGGGCGAGCGCGGATGGGATTGCGCGACCGCTGGGCCGACCGGTCGACGTTCAGGATAGCTGAGCCCTTGACAAGGCGAGGGCCCGAGGAGCACGATCCCGACTATCTCGCTATACAGGGTAGTTGCTGACCGATGAGCCCGCTGTCGCGCAGCCAGCTGCTGAAGGGCACGACCGAGATGCTGATCCTCGGCGTCATCGAGAACGAGCGCCTCCATGGCTACGACATCCTGCAGCGCATCCGCGACGCGGGCAGCGGCCTGATCGTCAGCGAGGGCGCCCTGTATCCGGCGCTCCATCGGCTCGAGAAGCGAGGCGCGGTCACGGGGACGTGGGAGCCGGGAAGCGGTGGGCCCCGGCGTCGCTACTACGCACTCACCGAGCTTGGACGCGGACAGCTGGCCGAGTCGCGGCGCGAATGGGAACGCTTCGTCGCGGACGTCGAGGCCGTCGCATCCGCACCCGCGCCGGTGGAGGGACGAAATGGCTGACCACGACCTGGTCACGGCCTATCTCGAGGCGCTCGACGAACGCCTCGTCCTTCCCGACGACGAGCGCGCCGCCGCCATCGAGGAGATCGAGGCGCACATCGAGGAGTCCGTCAGCGCGGCCGCGCAGCATGGGGTCGAACGGGAGGCCGCCGAGCGCCGGGCGCTCGAGCGCCTGGGCGCGCCGGACCGCCTGGCTTCGGACATCACCGATGCGCATCGGCTTCCGGGACATGCGCTCGCCGCCGCAGGCACCGCCCTGCGGGTGGGCGTCAAGACCGGCATCGGCGCCTACATCCTGGCCTGGGCAGGCATCCTCGCCGTCGCGCTCGCCTTCGGGCTGGTGTTGGCCGGCCTGCGCACGATCTTCGGCCCCGCGATGCTCGAGGCCGATTTCAGCGCCGCCACCGATGGCCTCATGCCGGCGGTGGTCGCTGCGATCGTGGCGCTGGCACTGGGCAACGCCCTGGTCGAACCGGTGGCGATCACGGCACGCCGGTCGGTCGGCGCCGTGCGCGCCGCGCTCATCGCGGTCGGGGTTCCCATCGTGGCGTTCGTGGTCCTCACGATGGTCACGGCGCGATGGGACTCGTGGGCTGCCGTGCTCATGGCGTCCGCTCCGATCTGGTATGCCCTGGGCGTGGCGCGGTCCGGACGCCTCCCCATCCCGCGCGTCAGCTTCCGCCGGGTGCTGCTCACCGCGATCGCGTTCATCGTCGGGAGCATGGCGCTGCTCGGCGCGGCCGGCGGGGCGGGATCCGTGGAGACGTTCGAGGGCGTCGGAGAGCCGTTCGACCCGAACGTGCGGTACGCGGTCATCGGCCAGTTCGTGGATCTCGAGCACCCCCCGGTCGAGATGGACTTCGCCGATTCAGCCACCGGGCCGTTCCATGGGCCCGGGCCCGTGCCGCTCGCCCGCACCGGAACGATCAAGGCCAGTGCCGCGGGCGACTGGACAGGGCTACGCCTCGAGGTGTGGCCGGGTCCCGAGGGCGAGCTGAACGGCGACGAGCTCGACCCGAGCGCGACGGAGCCGCTGGCCGTCGCCGCCATGGAGCGGACCGGCCGACGGTTGAGCGCCCTGCTCACGTTCGGACCGCTCCCGAGCCGCCAGTTCTACTACGTGGCCGTGACCGGGATCGGCGCCGACGGCGTTCGGATGCAGCTGGCCTGGCCCGAGGTCGTCATGTGGGAGTGGCGCGGCACGGTCGCGCAGTGGTTCGCATCCACCCTGCGCTGAGGCGCTACTTGTCGCGCACCTCGGTCGAAGCAATCGCCGCCTGCGCCGCGGCCAGCCGCGCCACCGGGACGCGGAAAGGCGAGCAGGACACGTAGTTCAGCCCGACCTCGTGGCAGAAGGCGATCGACTGCGGATCGCCGCCGTGCTCGCCGCAGATGCCGATCTTCAGGTCCTTCCTGGTCGACCGACCCTTCTCGACGCCGATGCGGACCAGCTGGCCGATGCCGGCCGCGTCGAGCACCTGGAACGGGTTCTCCGGCAGGATCTTGCGGTCGACGTACTGCAGGAGAAACTTGCCCTCGGCGTCGTCCCGCGAGAAGCCGAAGCCCATCTGGGTCAGGTCGTTGGTACCGAAGCTGAAGAACTCGGCGTGCTCGGCGATCTCATCGGCCGTCAGGGCGCCGCGTGGCACCTCGATCATCGTCCCGAACTTGTAGTCGACCTGCTGGCCGGAGGCCTCGACGATGCGCGCAACCTCGCCCTCGAGGATCTCGCGCGTCTCGCGCAGCTCGTTCACGTGGCCGACGAGCGGGATCATGATCTCCGGCAACGGGGTCTTGCCCTCGGCGGCCACGCGTGCCGCACCGGCCAGGATGGCTCTCGTCTGCATCTTCACGATGTCGGGCACCATGAGGCCCAGGCGCACGCCGCGCAGGCCGAGCATCGGATTCTGCTCGCGCATCGCCTCGACCGCGTGGAGCAGCTCCGTCTTCTCCGCCAGCTCCTTCTCCAGCGCGGGTCGCTCGGTCGCGGGCGACCGCTTGAGCGCCGGCTCCGGATCCGAGAGGTTGAGCTTGCGCATGGCCCGCGCCGCGTCCTTCGTCCCGAAGAGCTTGACCAGGCCCTGCTGCACCAGCCCGGCATCGACGCCGAGCGGCCCGTCGCTGAGCTCCAACGTCGTGCGCAGCCGCGTCGTTTCGGCAACCAGCTCCTCGTACGAGGGCAGGAACTCGTGCAGCGGCGGATCGATAAGGCGAATGACGACGGGCAGGCCGTCCATGGCCCGGAACAGGCCGGCGAAGTCATCGGTCTGGAGCTTCTCCAGCTCGGCGAGCGCGGCGTCGAAGGTGGCGACCGCCTCGCGCTCCTCCTCGGTGCGAGCATCGGCGTCCTTGTTCTTGGCGGCGGTTGCGAGATGCGCATTGAGGATCATGCGGCGCACGGTCGGCAGCCG
>JAICRD010000203.1 GCA_025937535.1 Chloroflexota bacterium
CCTACATGAGGCCGACGACGTGGCCCTCCGGATCGGCGAACAGGGCGACCGTCGTCTCGGGCGCGACCTCGGTCAGCGGCATGAGGACGCGCCCGCCAAGCTCCTCGACGCGCTTCAGGGTCGCCGCCGGGTCATCGGCGCTGACGTAGAAGGTGACCTGGCCGCGTTGCCCCTCGGGAGCGGCGCCGATGCCGCCGGTCATCTCGCCCTGCCGGACGAGGCCGTAGCCGCCGGGGTTGTTGGTGTCGAAGGTCCAGCCGAAGACGTCGCTGTAGAAGCGCTGGAGCGCTGCGCCGTCGTCGCCGGTGACCTCGACGTGAATGATCTTGGCTGCCATCTCGGTGCCTCCTGTTCCGGCGGTCCATGGTGGCCGCCCTACCGGGATGACGAACGAGGAGCGGCAGGATCGACGGTTGAGGGCCGTGTGGGATTCGAACCCACGACACGAGGATTAAAAGTCCCCTGCTCTAACCCCTGAGCTAACGGCCCATCGGACGCTGCTCAGGATAGCGGTGGGTGCGCGTGGCCCGAGTCGGCCACAATGGCCCGGCCCTTGGTTGAACGATTCGCGGCCACGCGCCCTACGTATTGAGCAGGGAGGACCGGGATGCCCCAGGGCCTGATGGCCCCGCTTCGCGTTGTCGTGCAGCGCAGCTTCGCCGACTGGCTGATCGTGGCCGCGACGTGGCTGGTGATCCTGTGCGCGACGACGCTGGTGGCCATCGGCGTCCTCTACGGTGACGCGGTCGCCCTCACCGGCCTGCGACAGGTGCTCGCCGATCAGCCTCCCGTGACGACGGCGGTGGCGGTCGACACACGCGTTTCGGCCGACGAGCTGGCCGACGTCGAGCCGAAGATCGACCGCCAGCTGAGCCGCATCCTGGGCTGGACCGGCGGCGAGCTGATCAGCGTCAGGCAGTCGGAGACCTACGCGCTCCCGGAGCAGTCGTCCGATGAGCGAACCGACCTCGCGCTGTTCGCCAGCTACGAGGGACTCGACCGCCACGTCGATCTGGTCGCCGGCGAGCTCCCGACCGATGGCGCCGATCCGATGGAGGTCGCCGTCTCGAGCGCTGTCGCCGAGAACCTCGGCCTCACCGTGGACGACGAGATGTCGCTGACCAGCCAGCGAGGCAGCGACCGGCAGCTGGAGGTCCGCATCGCCGGGATCTGGGAAGCCCGCGACGCGGCCGATCCGTACTGGCACGGCGAGCCGCTCGAGATCGACGGCTCCACCGAGAGCACCTCGTTCACCACTCACGGGCCCTTCGTCGTCGGCCCCGACGATTTGGTGGGGCGGACGGCATCCGGGGACATCGGCCTGGAGCTGCGCGCCCTGCCCGACTTCGACCGGCTTGCCGTCGAGGACGTCAACTGGATGCGCAGCGACACCGCGGCCCTCGCGCGACGCCTGGATGACGCGCTCGACGATCGCATCACCTTCCACGTCGAGACCAGCCTCGACACGATCCTGGGCGACGTGAATCGGTCGTTGCTGGTGAGCCGCAGCGGCGTGGTGGTGCTCACCATCCAGTACGCCGTTCTTGCCGGATACGCGCTGCTGCTGGTTGCCGGGCTGTTGGTCGAGCAGCGGCGGATCGAGACGGCACTGCTGCGCTCCCGCGGCGGCGGGGTCGGGCACGTGGTGCTCATGTCGTTCGTCGAGGCGCTCATCCTGGTCGTGCCGGCCGCGCTGGTCGCGCCCTGGCTGGCCCTCGGCGCGCTGGGCCTGCTGAACGTGGCGGGGCCTCTCGCCGATGCGGGCGTGCGGATCGACCCCGCCATCAACGACGGCGTGTGGGTCGCGGTCGGCATCGCTGCCCTCGCGGCGGTGCTGGGCCTCATCCTCCCGGCCCTCGCGTCCGGCCGCGGCCTGGCGACGGTGCGGCAGTCGCTGTCGCGGCAGGGCAACCGCTCGCTGGCGCAGCGCCTGGGCATCGACCTGGCGCTGGTGGTGCTCGCCGCCATCGGCCTGTGGCAGCTGCGGCAGTACGGTGCGCCGTTGACCGAGACGGTTCGTGGCGAGATCGGGCTTGATCCGCTGCTGGTTGCGGCTCCGGCCATCGGCCTGCTCGCCGGCGCGATCGTGGCACTGCGGCTCGTTCCGCTGGCTGCGGAGATCGGCGAGCGAATCCTGCACCGGCGTCCGGGGCTGGTCGCGCCGCTGGGCGCTCGCCAGGTGGCGCGCCGTCCGCTTCGCTACACGCGTTCAGCGCTGCTGCTCATGCTCGCGGCAGCGCTGGGCACGTTCGCCGGCGCCTACGCCAGCACGTGGACTCGCTCCCAGGCCGACCAGGCCGCGTACCGGACCGGCGCCGATGTCCGCGTCGAGGTCAGCGGCTTCCCGGACCTGCCGGTCACCGCCATCGGCGGGGCCTATCGCGCGGTCGACGGGGTCGAGGCCGCCATGCCGGTCGTGCGCGAGACCTTCGACGTGGGCGACGACCACGGCCAGCTCCTGGCCGTGGACGCCGATGCCGCCGCCGGGCTGGTCAGCCTGCGGCCTGACCTGGCCGCCGAGCCGATCGAGAGCCTGCTCGGCCACATCACCGGCGACCCTGCGACGGAGGAGAGCATCTACAGCGGCTCGCCCGATCGTTTCACCCTGGAGGTCATCGGCGAGCTCGAAGCCGCCGACGTCCCGGACGTGCCTCCGCTCGATCCGAACGCAAGAGGCATCCTGCCCGTGCTCGTCATCCGCGACACCGATGGGCTGGTCAGCCGCGTCAGCGGCCCGCGGGTGGCATTGGGCGGAGGCGCACAACGCGTCGAGGTGCCGCTGACCAGCGCCGAGCTCCCGGGCGGGCCGGCCTATCCCATCGAGCTGCTCGGCATTGAGCTCGAGGTGGACGTCCTGGGCTCAGCCGCCGTGGGTGACATGGGGATCACGTCGGTCATGGCGTCCGACGAGGGTGGGGAGCAGGAGGTCGCCGCCGACGGACTGACCTGGACCCGCACCCAGGTCGGTGACCCGCCCGGCACCGAAGGCGACGCGCTCTCGCCCGACAACGGGATCGTCACCCTCGAGGAGCCGATCCTCGAGGCCGGCGCGGGTCCGGACGGCATCATCCGCGTGTCCGGTGCGGCCGCGGACGCAGGCCCCATCCCGGTGCTGGCCAGCACCACCATGGTGGATGCCACCGGTGTCGCGATCGGTGACACCATCGATCTCGGCACGCTCGGGACGCGGCGCACGTACGTCGTGACGGGCACGCTGTCCGGTTGGCCGACGCTCGATCCGACGCAGCCGTTCGTCGTCGCCGACCTTGGGGCGCTGGCGGGGTGGGACCACGTCAACGGCCAGGTCACGAGCGCCGACGAGTGGTGGCTGGAGGTCGTCGACGGGAGCGCCTCCGCCGTCGCGGAGCAGCTGCGGCAGCCGCCGTACTCCGCGGACCGGGTGACCGCCAACGAGGAGCTGCGGCGCGAGCTGCTCAACGACCCGGTCGCCCTCGGCGTCATCGGCTCGCTCGCGCTCGGCGCGCTGGCGGCCGTCATCTTCGCCGCCATCGGCTTCGTGGTCAGCGCGACCGTGTCGACGCGCGAGCGCCTGGGCGAGTTCGCGCTGCTCCAGGCCATCGGCCTATCCCATCGGCAGCTGTCGGCCTGGCTGTCGATGGAGAACGCCTTCCTGCTGGTCGTGGGCCTGGCTGCCGGCACCGGGCTGGGCCTGATCATGGCCTGGGTGGTGCTGCCGTTCGTGACGCTCACCCAGGAGGCGACCATCGCGGTGCCACCGATCGAGGTCGTCATTCCGTGGGGCATCTA
>JAICRD010000173.1 GCA_025937535.1 Chloroflexota bacterium
ACGGCCTGACCGGCGAGCGAGCCCGCCTGGTCGAGCACTGGCTGCGTGACTTCCGTCGCGCCGGCCACGAGCTCGACGCCGATGCTCGCGCCGAGCTGGAGCGGCTGCGGACGCGGCTGGTCGAGGTGGAAGTCACGTTCCAGCGCAACATCAACGAGTACCGCGACTGGATCGAGGTCACGCGGGAGGACCTCGCCGGACTGCCGGACGAGTACGTCGAGCGTCTCTCGCCCGGCGACGCGGAGGGCACGTTCCGGGTCACGCTCGACTACCCGCAGCTGAACCCCTTCCTGCAGCAGGCGCACGACCGCGCACTGCGGCAGAAGCTGTTCGAGAAGTCGTGGCGCCGCTCGCTGGACGCCAACCGGCCGCTGCTCGACGAGGCGCTCCAGCTTCGCCGGCGCATCGCCGACGTCATGGGCCAGCCGACGTGGGCGCACCACGCCATGGAGCTGAAGATGGCGAAGTCGCCGGAGCGCGTGCGCGAGTTCTACGGCGAGCTGCTGCCGGCGCTGGGCGAGAAGGTGCGCGCCGAGCTCGATCGGCTCGCCAACCGCTTGCACGCCGATGGATACGACGGACCGATCACAGCCTGGGACTGGCGCTACTACGACGAGCAGCTGCGACGGACCGAGTACGGCGTCGACCAGGATCGGCTCAGCGAGTACTTCAGCCTCGAACGCGTCATGGACGGCATGTTCGGGCTCACCGGCGACGTCCTCGGCCTCGACTACCGGCAGGTGGCGGATGCCAAGGCGTGGCACGACAGCGTGCGCCTGTACGAGATCCTCGACCGGGAGACTGGCCGGCACATCGCCCACTTCTACGCCGACCTGTTCCCGCGCGACGGCAAGTTCGGCCATGCGGCGGCGTTTCCGCTGGTCGTCGGCCATCGCGCGGCGGACGGCTCGTACGTGGCTCCGGTCACGGCGATCGTGGCGAACATGACGCCGCCATCGGCGGATCGGCCTTCGCTGCTCAAGCACACCGAGGTCGAAACCCTGTTCCACGAGTTCGGCCACGTGCTGCACATGAGCCTCACCCGCGCCGAATTCGCGCGGTTCTCCGGGGCCGAGACCGAGTGGGACTTCGTCGAGGCGCCGTCCCAGATCATGGAGCACTGGACGTGGGAGCCATCGGTCCTGCGCCGCTTCGCCCGCCATTTCGCCACGGACGAGCCGATGGCCGACGAGCAGATCGAGCTGATGCGCGCGGCGCGGTTCGTGGACGAGGGCATCAAGTCCTCCATCCAGGCGTTCTACGGCCAGATCGACCTCGCGCTGCATGCAGAGCCGGTCGCGCCGGACCTGGACGAGGCGCTGCGTCGCACGCACCAGATCACCGGCATGCCCTATCCGGAGGGCACGTTCATGCTCGCCGGCTTCGGGCACCTGGTCGGCGGGTATGACGCCGGCTACTACGGCTACCTGTGGGCGGAGGTCATCGGCGACGACATGTTCAGCCGATTCGCCGCCGAAGGCGTCACCTCGCCGGTTGTGGGCGCCGACTACCGGCGCGAGATCCTCGAACCGAACGGCTCGCGCGACGCCGATGACCTGGTGCGCGCCTTCCTGGGCCGCGAGCCCTCCAACGAGGCCTTCCTGCGCCTGCGCGGCATGTGAGGCGGGGTTGCCGCCGATGTATCGGGCAATCGCGCACACGAGACCTGCGCCCCGCGGGTCTGTCCCTCATGTCTCGGTCCGAGATGCACGTGAGCGCCCATCCATGTGCACTACTGCCCGATAGATCGGCGCCCGCCCTCGCCTGGGAGCTGGATGACGATCCGGCAACCGATACCCTCAACAAGGCCGTGCTCGACCGCGTCATCGCCAGCATGGAGTTCACCAACTGACCGACACGGCCGGGGCCGAGTGCCTTTCGTACTAGCGCCGAACGGACCGCACCTCACTACGCTGCAGCGACCACCGAAACCGTCGAGGACCGATGACCCGAACCACCCGCCCCACGCTCGCCGTACTCGTCCTGATCCTGGCCGCCTGCACGCCGCAGGCAGTTGCCCCGTCGAGTGAGACGCCGAGCGAGAAGCCCACGTTCGAACCCACGCCGTCGGCATCAGCAAGTGCCGAAGTCAGCGAGAGCGCGCCGGCCGCGGAGCCCTCAGCCACCGAGGAACCTGGCGGCCCCGTTGGCTTCACGGTCATGCCGAACCCCGACGCCGACACGCTGTTCCTGGACCGCGACGAGTGCGAGAACTCCGAGGACGGCTATCGGCTCCAGTTCCCCGAGGCCTGGTACACGAACACCGAGATCGGCGACGTGCCGCCGTGCAGCTGGTTCAGCCCGACGTTCTACGAGGCTGACGACTCCGGTGACGTCCCCGATGAGATCGCGATCACCATCGAATACCTCGACGACGACTTCGGCTCATTCGAGGAGTTGCTGAGCCGTGAGGAGGTGCTCGTGGGCAGCACGCAGATCGCCAACCGAGTCGAGTGGCGCGGCGCTGAGGGCGAGGGCGGAATGATGCCAGTCGATTGGCTTCAGTACGCGTACCTCGTCCAGCTCGGTCCGACCGAGGAAGAAGGCCCGAATCTCCTCGTCCAGACGAACACCGACATGGGCGGCGACTACGAGCTCAACAAGGCGGTCCTCGACCGCATCATGGCCACGATCGAGTTCCTCGGCACGATTCAGTAGGCGGTACGCCGGGGCGACCCGGATAACGTGCAGCCATGTGCACGAATTTCGAGTCGCGCTCGCTCGACTGGAACATCGGTTCCCCAAGCGCACATTAGGCCGGCGTCCGTTCAGGTCGGACGCGATTCCGAGCGTGCCAATCGCATCCCGCCGGCGGATCGGCCGTCTAAGGTGCCGACAAGCGCGCAAATTTCCAGTCGCGGCCTCGTGGACAGGCCTAGTAGTAGTCCGAGCAGCTCAGGAAGTAGCCGCAGCCGTGGCAGATGAGCTTGCACTTGCGCTCTTCCATCTCGGAGCCACAGTTGGCGCAGGTGCGCATCAGCCGATGCGGATCCGGCTGGATCGGCGGCGAAGCGGGCTCGTCCGTCACCAATCCAGGAACCGGCCGCACACTCATACCGCGATTATGCGGGGCAGGACGCCCCCTTCGACATCCTGCCCCGCACTCCCCATCGACATCGAAGCATGACGGGCGCCGCGGGCCGGCACATCGGGATATCTCCCTATTTTCGGGCGCATCTCTTGCAAGCCCGGCGAGCAAGGAGGTACCAATGGATACCGATCGCACCAAGGACAGCATCGAGCAGCTGGACGATCAGCAGGACCTGCCGAACCCGATCACCGATGACGACGCCAGCCTGGGCGAGGCCGGCGACGCGATGCGGCCGCAGGGCGAGGCCCCCGAGATGGACAAGGACGAGGCCGAGGGACCTGCACCGCACGCGTCCCAGATGCCGCGCTGAGGCGCATCGCGGGTCGCCGCCGGAATAGCATGCGCGGGTGACGACCGAAGCCCTGGACCAGCTCGCAGCCGAGTATTGGGACGCGTGGCTGGCTCAGCATCCGACCTTCGCCACGGCCATCGGCGACCGGCGCTTTGACGACCGGCTGGACGACAACTCCCCCGCCGGCCGCGACGCGTGGCGAACGCAGCTCGACAGCTTCGAACGACGGCTCGCCGAGATCGGCGACGACTCGGTCACCGCATCGGCGCTGAAGGAGGCGATGGTCGCCGACCGCGGCCACCTCGAGGCCGACCTCGAGGCCTTCAACGTCGACCCGATGGACGGTCCACAGGTCGACCTGCTCAACATCCCGGCCTTCCAGCCGGTCAGGTCCACCGAGGAGGCCGATGCGCTGCTCGCCCGGTGGCGCGACATGCCCCGCTACCTGGACCAGGCGGGCGACAACCTGCGACGCGGCGCGGCCGAGGGACGCATCGGCGTGGCGGCCTTGTGCACCAAGGTCATCGACGAGCTCGACGAACTCCTCGCGCGTCCGGACACCGATTGGCCGCTGCTCGACCCGGCGAAGGAATGGCCCGAACTTCGGGAAGGGCTGCTGGCGGTCATCGGCCAAGGGATCCGGCCCGCGTTCGAGCGCTACCGCGCCGTCATCGGCGACGAGATCGCACCGAAGGCGCGCTCCGACGACAAGCCGGGCCTCATGCATCTGCCGGGTGGCGCCGAAGCGTATCGGCTGCTGGTGCGCGCCCATACCTCGCTGGCGCTGAGCCCGGAGGAGATCCACGAGACCGGCCTGCGGGAGATCCGGCGCATCGACGCAGAGTTCGCCGAGCTGGGTGCGACGCTGCTTGGCACGAACGGGCTGCAGCCCACGCTGAAGGCGTTGCGCGAGGACCCCGCGCTCCACTTCGAGACGCGCGAGGAGATCAAGCAGGTCGCGGAGGCGTCGCTTGCGCGGGCGAACGCCGCCATCGGCGACTGGTTCGGCCGACTGCCGAAGGCGCGCTGCGAGGTGGTCGTGATGCCCGCGCACGAGGAGAAGCACTCGACCATCGCCTACTACCGCGACCCGGCCGCTGATGGCTCACGGCCCGGCCAGTACTTCGTCAACACCTACGCCCCCGAGACGCGGCCGCGATACGAGGCCGAGACCCTTGCCTTCCACGAGTCCGTGCCCGGGCACCACCTCCAGATCGCCATTGCGCAGGAACTGGACGGGCTGCCGGCGTTTCGCAGGTTCAACGGCACGACAGCCTTCATCGAGGGCTGGGGCCTGTACACGGAGCGGCTGTCGCAGGAGATGGGACTGCTGTCCAACGACGTGGCGGGCTTCGGCGTGCTGAGCTTCGACGCATGG
>JAICRD010000011.1 GCA_025937535.1 Chloroflexota bacterium
AGCCGGTTCTGCGCGTCGCATGAGCGTTCTAACGGTCAGCAGCACGCGTGAGCTGCGCGGCTGGGGGCGCTTCGTGCGTGAGGCTGACCGTTAGATCGCCCATACAACCCTTGGGGAGCGCTTCCGGCGAAATTCGGACGATCTACCGACCGCGCCGACGTCCAGACGACCCTGAGGAGCGCTTCCGGGGAAGTTCGGACGACCTACCGACCGGCGGAGCCAAAACGAGGCACGAGGCGGCGCCACACGTCGCCTACTCCTCCGCATCGAAGCCGCCGGCGGCATTGCGCTCCAGGCGAGTGGCGCCCGGCCGCGGCCGGCCCCGCAGCGCCGCATCGCGCCGACGCAGCCCGACGCAGACCCGGTAGGTGACAAGCGCACCCACCATCGGCACCACGACCGCCGCAATCCTCAACAGGTTGGTCGTCTCCTCCAGCGGGATGCGCAGGATGACCGCGGCCACGTCGTTGCCGGCCGCCAAGGTCAGCAGGACGAACAGGAGAAGCGCAGCGACCCCGACCGCAGTGCGAACGGGAGCATCGCGCGGCCGCTCGAGAAGATGGTGCTCGCGATGGTCGCCGGTCACCCACGACTCGAGGAACGGCCACAGCGTCATGATCCCGAAGGCCAGACCCGGGAGCAGGATGCCCGGGATGAACGGCGAAGGGATCGTCACGCCAAGCAACGTGACCTCCCACGGCGGGAAGAGCCGCAAGGCGCCATCCAGCCAGCCCACGTACCAATCAGGCTGCGATGGCGCCGAGACGCGCGTCGGGTCGAAGGGACCGTACGTCCAGATCGGATTGATCTGGAGCAGCCCGCCCATCAGCGCCAGCACGGCGGCCGTCAAGAGCAGCAGCCCCGTGGACTTGAAGACCTGCGTCGGCCAGAACGGCTTCCCCACCAGCCGCGTCTCCGACGCCCCGCCACCGGGCCACTGGGTGTGCTTCTGGCGCCACAGCACCGCCAGATGAATCCCGACGAGGCCAAGAAGCAGCGCCGGCAGCAGCATGATGTGGAAGACGAAGAGGCGCGACACGATGGTCTCGGTCGGGAACTCGCCGCCGAAGAGCAGGAACGCCGCCCACGGGCCCAGGAACGGAATGGACAGCACGGCCGAGTAGATGATCCGCAGGCCGGTGCCCGAGAGCAGGTCGTCCGGCAGCGAGTATCCGGTGATGCCCATCGCCAGCGCGAACGTCAGCAGCCCGATCCCGATCAGCCAGTTGATCTCACGCGGCCGCCGGTAGGCGCCAGTGAAGAAGACGCGCAGCAGATGCACCACGATCGCGGCCACGAACACGAGCGCCGCCCAGTGGTGCACCTGACGCATGACGAGCCCCGCCTGCACCTCGAACGACAGCTCCAGGACGGACCGATACGCGGCCGAGACACGAGCGCCGTGCAGCGGCACGTATGGGCCGTCGTAGGTGACGAGGGTGGCATCGGGCACATAGAAGAGGGTCAGGAAGACGCCGGTCAACACCAGCACCACCAGACAGAAGAGCGCGACCTCGCCGAACAGGAAGGTCCAGTGATCCGGGAACACCTTGCGCAGCCCGGTCCGGGTCCACGCCGCAAGGCCGAGCCGGTCGTCGAGCCAGCGGAACACCATTACGACTCGACCTCGTGCGTCACGTTCCAGAACGACGGGCCCACCGGCTCCGGGAAGTCGTCCAGCGCGACCAGGTAGCCGTCGTCATCAATGCCCATCGGCAGCTGCGGCAGCCGGCGCGCGGCCGGCCCGAAGGTCGGCACCGCGCCGCGCAGGACGTCGAAGGTCGACTGATGGCAGGGACATAGGAGCGCGTTGTCCTCGGCGCGGTAGAGGCCCACGGGGCAGCCGGCATGGGTGCAGATCTTCGAGTAGCCGATGGCGCCCTCCGGCGCCCAGCCGGCCCGGTCGCCCTCGAGGCGCAGGTCCGCGGGGCGCACGCGGATGAGCAACGTCGCCGCATCGGCCCGGCCGATGGCGTCCTCCGGGAACACGGTCCGCACCGTGCCGACGCCCAGGTCGCCGGGCCGGATCGGCTGACCATCACCGTCGACCACGCGCGACCCGGGACGCCAGCCGGTCGTGAAGAGGGCCCGCCCGGGCTGGGGGCCGAGCGAGAGGGCCGGGATGGAGAGCGCCGCGGTCAGGGCCGCGCCGGCGCCGAGAAGGAGCCGCACGAGGAACCGACGACGCGAAAGGGTCTCGAGCTCGGCGGCGGAGACCGCCTCCGAGCGCTGCTCTGGGGTCGACGCCAGCGACTCGTGCTCCTCGGCCTCGATCGGTACATCCAGCAGCCGGATGGCCCAGACCACGATGCCCGCGCCGATGCCGCCCAGCGCGAGCGCCAGCAGCACGCCCTCGATCTGCGCATTGCCGCCGATGACGTACACAACAACCAGCGCCACGGAGGCGAGCGCGCTCAGGGCGAACGCGGCGGCAACCGCTTGCGTCGGCGTCATGAGCGATGCCCCGTTCGGTCCCAGCGCCGTCCGACCAGGTACACGACGCCGATGAGGAGCCCCATCCCGACGAGCCAGGCGACGAAGCCCTCCGGCACGGGGCCAATCCCGCCGATCTCGAACCCGCCTGGATCGTCGGCAGACTGGAGGAACTCGACGTAGGTCGCCACCGCGGCGATCGACTCGTCGTCGAGGTCGAAGACCGGCATCTGGCCGGGGCCGGTGAGCATCGCCTCGCCAACCGTCCGCGGATCGACGGAGGCCAGCGGCCAGGCGATCGCGCCGCCACCGACCGCGCCGCCCCTGGCGGTGGCCCCGTGGCACGGGGCGCAGTTCACAGCGAAGAGCTCGTATCCCTTCTGGAGGAGCGCGTCATCGGTCTGGACGTCCGGGATGGCCGGACCGTCGCCGAGGCTGCCGACGAAGGCGACCAGGTCGGCGATCTCCTCGGGGTCGTAGGCCGGGGGCTTGGGCTGTGTCTGCTGCCCAGGCTCGCCGGTGTATGGCATGCGCCCCGTGCGCAGCTGGAAGTCGGCTGCCGCCTCGCCCGCACCCGCGATGGCCGGCCAGGGATCGATGCCCTCGCCCCGAGCGCCGTGACACGTGGCGCACCCGACGCGGAACAGCTCGGCCCCGCGCTCGACCGATCCCCCAGACGCCCCTTCCTGCGCGACGACCGGCTTGCCCGGGCTGGCGAGGACCAAGAGACCGACGATCGCGAGCGCAGGAAGGACGAGGCGCACCTCAGCCGGTTCCCCACAGCCGCCAGGCGAAGATCGCGGCCAGGCCGGCCGCACCCGCCAACGCGGCGCTCCTCGATCGTGGCGTCCCGTTGGTGACCAGCGTCGCCGGCAGCAGCAGCGCGGCGATGATGATGCCGCCGTAGAGCCAGTGGATCCACTCGTCGGGCTCCGCGCCGCGCAGGGTCAGCACCAGGCCGATCGCCGCCTCGGCCACGATGATGCCGAGCAGCACGCGCCGGGCGAAGTCCAGCGAAGGCATCGGCGGCCGATCGAGTACGGCCATCACGCCGGACATGATGGCCAGCACCGCCAGGCCGGCCGCGAGCACCAGCCCGGGCAGGGTGTGCAGCCGCGCGAGAAGCTCCATGCGCGGAGATCAGCTCAGTCGCGGCTCATCGAGCGCAGTACGAACAGCACGATGATGGCGCCAATGGTGGCGATCACCAGCGCACCCAGCCAGCCGCTGGCCTCGTCCTGGTTGAGCACGTTGACCCACAGGAAGCCGCCGATGAAGCCGCCGACGATGCCCACGAGCATCGTGCCGATGCAGCCCATGCGCTCCCGGCCGGGCACGAAGAAGCCGGCCAGCGCACCCGCCAGCAAGCCGATGATGATCCAGCCGAAGAACCCGAGATCGCCCATGCCGTCCTCCTGTCACGCAATTTGCCATCGGTGGCCGCAGACCCGATGCACGACCCGTGCCGCAGCTTACTCGCCGAGCGAGCGAGTCAAATCGCCGGACCCCTCGGGCGGCATGAGCTCGATCAGCGTCGCGCCGGTGCAGTTGTAGAACAGCGTGTCGTTGAAGATCGCGGAGCGGTCGTCGATCCCCCGCCGCACCAGGGCCGTGTGGCCGTGCAGCCACAGCGGCGGGGAGAGGCGACGCACCAGCCATCGAAAGGCGGTGAAGCCGCGGTGCACGCGGTCGTCGTCGTCGTTGACGTCGCGTGGCGGCGCGTGGCTGACGACGAGATGCGGGCGCGATCGCCATGCCCGCAGCCAGGCGAGGATCGACAGTCCCCACATCCCGATCGCCGAGACCTCCGTCCCACGGTCGCTGTACTTCGGTGAGCCGGAGAAGCCGATGAGCCGAAGCCCCGCCTCGTGGACGACGGTGGCATCCGGCATCGGCTGCGGCAGCAGCTTGCGTTCCGTGTGCTCCCACGCCGCGCCGTGGTCGTGGTTGCCGCGCACGTAGCGCATCGGCGCATGGAAGGCATCGGCCACGAATGAGAGGTATTCCGGCTGAAGGTCGCCGGCGCCGATGATGAGGTCGATCCTGCCGAGGCCCTCGCGCGTTCCCGCATGGTCGAGCGACGGGTCGGGCTCGTCGCTGATGGCCAGGATGCGCAGCGGGCGTCCATCGCGCCCCGTGAACGGCGCCGGGTCCGGCCAGCGCAGCCGGAGGCGGTCCGTCACTCGGAGCCCTCGGTCTCGCGCAGCAGCTCCTCGCGGGTCATCACGTCGCTGGCCGTGCGCTGCTCGACCGTCCGAGACTGCCGTCCCATCCCCGCCTGGCGAACCTCCTGTGCGCCGATCAGCGTGCTGCCATCCAGCCGGCCGTGGACCGGCGTGGCCACGCCGGGCACGACGAGCTGCGTGACATCCGCGTCGATGTCGATACCGCCGGCGTGGCGCGCCGCCGCGACACGGTTGTGGCCATCCTCGACGAAGTACTCCTCCCCGACCTGGAGCAGGTCGATGGGCGGCAGCATGGCCAGCCGGTCCATTGCCCGATTGATGCGCTGCCAGCGCGCCCGCCAGTTCGCGCCCCGCAGGCGCGGCAGCGGGAGGAAGTCGGCGGTGTTCTGTGAAGGGTGTCGCGTCGTCCCGACGATCCGATCGAGGGGCACCGTTCGGAGGCCGACCGGCCGACGAGGCGCCGACGTGGCCGCCGGATAGCGGTCGTACAGCGAGGGCAGGACGGCGCGTTCGGCGGTGCGGCGGGCGCGGCTCGCCTTCGTCCGGCGGCGCCACCAGCGGCGCACGCGACCGGCCACCGCGACCAGGACGAGGGCGGCGGAGAGCCGTGCGAGGAGCCACCGAGCGGCGGCGATGAGCAGTTGCATGAGGAGTTGCCGTGTGCCGAGGGGCCGATGGGCTGGGTTGCAACCCGTACTATGATGCCTTCCCCGAGCGTGGGCCGCATGGCCCGCCCTGAGCCTGCCGTGACGAACAGGAGCGAGGACTCGATGGCGACCGTCACCTTCGACCATTTGTACAAGCGGTACGGCGAAGACGTCATAGCCGTGAACGACCTGAATCTCGAGATCGGCGATGGCGAGTTCATCTGCCTGGTCGGGCCGTCCGGCTGCGGCAAGACGACGGCGCTGCGCTGCGTGGCGGGCCTGGAGGAGATCAGTGACGGACGGCTCCTCATCGGCGATCGCGTGGTCAACAACGTTGCGCCGAAAGACCGCGACATCGCCATGGTCTTCCAGAGCTACGCGCTCTATCCGCACATGAGCGTGTTCGACAACCTCGCCTTCGGCCTCAAGTTGCGCAAGACGAAGAAGGAGGACATCGACCGCCGGGTCAAGGAGGCGGCCGAGATCCTGGGCCTCGAGCGGTTCCTCGACCGAAAGCCGAAGGCGTTGTCCGGCGGCCAGCGGCAGCGCGTCGCCCTCGGTCGCGCCATCGTGCGCGAGCCATCGGTGTTCCTGATGGACGAGCCGCTGTCCAACCTGGACGCAAAGCTGCGCGTCCAGACCCGCGCCGAGATCGCGCGGCTGCACCAGCGCCTCGGGACGACCACCATCTACGTCACCCACGACCAGGTCGAGGCCATGACGATGGGCGATCGGATCGCGGTCATGCGCGACGGCATCCTCCAGCAGGTGGGAACACCCCAGGAGCTTTACGACCACCCGGTGAACGTGTTCGTCGCCGGGTTCATCGGTTCTCCGTCGATGAACTTCGCGACCACCAAGTCAGAGGGCAAGGACCTCATGTTCGGTGGTCACAAGCTCGAGCTCGCCGGGGAGCAGGCGCGCGCCGCCGACTCGCGTCCGGACGGCGCCAGCGTGCTCATCGGCTTCCGGCCCGAGCACATCGAGATCGCCAACGGCCAGCAGACGAGCGCCGTGCGCATCCCGGCCACGGTCGACGTGGTCGAGTACCTCGGCAACGACGAGCTCATTCATGCGCAAGCGGAGGGCAACGAGATCGTGGCCCTGCTGCCGTCGGACAAGAAGGTCGCGGTCGGTGATCGCGTCGACTTCGCGGTGCCGATGGAGAAGCTGCACATCTTCGATCCGGATTCGGAGAAGGCTCTGGCGGGCTAACGTCGCCCGTATGACGAAGCGTGGCGCGTGCCACGGACCATGGAGACAGGTGGAGGAACCGAATGTCCAAGTTTCGACTGATGGCACCGTTCATGGTGCTGTTGCTCGTGCTCGCTGCGTGTAGCAGCGGCAACGAGGGCGAGCCCGGCAGCAGCGGTGGCGGGGACGGCGGCGAGCAGGCCGAGGGCGACGGTGAGATCAGCGTCACCTCGCTGTGGGGCGGCGCCGAAGGCGAAGCCTTCCAGGCCGTGCTCGACGCCTTTGAGGAGTCGACCGGCATCCATGCCGAATACGAGACCGTCCGCGACGACTATGCGGGCGTCCTGAGCACCCGCGCCGCCGGCGGCACTCCGCCCGACGTGGCGATCATGCCCGGCATCGGCTTCATGCAGAGCTTCGCTCGCGACGGCCTGCTGATCCCGATGGAGGACCTCGGCGTTGCACAGGCGGACATCGAAGGCCTGTACGCCCCCGGCATCCTCGACATCGGCACCGTCGATGGCACGCTCTACGCGCCGATGGTGAAGCTCAACTCGAAGGCCACCGTGTGGTACCACCCGTCGTCCTTCGACGAGCTCGGCCTCGAGGTTCCTGCCCCGTACGACGACATGGTCGCCCTTGGCGACGCCTACGACGGCCCGGCGTGGGCCTGCGGCTGCAGCGACACCTGGAACCTGACCGACTGGTTCGAGATGATCTACCTGCGCACCAACGGCGTCGACGCGTACATGTCGCTGTTCACCGGTGAGACTCCGTTCACCGATCCCACCGTGACCGCGGCCATCGACAAGATGACCGAGATCCTCAACGACGACAACCTCGTCGGCGGCGTCAACGGCGCGTTGGGCACCGCATTCGTCGATGCCATCGGGCAGACCTTCGCGGCCGATAACGACGCGTGGCTGTTCTACGAGGGAGGCTTCGTCGGTGGCATCGCCATCGGCCAGGTCAACCCCGACCTCGTCATCGGCGAGGACATCGGGTTCTTCGACTTCCCGACGCTCGACGATGGCAACACGGCCATCACGATCGGTGGTGACGTCATCGCGGCGTTCACCAACGACTCGGACGTGGCCGCGTTCATGGAGTACATGATCAGCCCCGAGGCCGGTACCGTGTGGGCCGAGCAGGGCACGATCATCTCGCCGATCATCGGAGTCGAGTCGTCGGCGTATCCGAACGACCTCGCCTCGCAGGAGGCCGAGCAGGTGGCAAATGCGGAGGCTGCCGTGTTCGACGGCTCCGACCTGCTGCCTTCCGGCTCGCCCGACTTCGGTGCAACGCTCCAGACGGCGTTGAGCAACCCCGACGGCATTGGTGCAGCACTGGAGGACTTCCAGACCGGAGTCCAGCAGGCCTTCACCGACGCCGGCGGCTGATCGCTCGATAAGCGATGAGGGGTGGCGGAGCTTTCCGCCACCCCTCGGCACATCCTCAACGACGAGGAGGTTTCGATGAGCACCGCAACGGCCGCTCGAGAGTCGGCGCCCGACGTCGCCAAATCGCGCGGGCCGAAGTTCCTTCAGGGCTGGAACATGGCCGCGCTCATCTTCATCGGCCCGGCGGTCCTGCTGCTCGCCGTGTTCATGATCTATCCGGCGATCCGGACGGTCGTGCTCAGCTTCGACAACGGGCTGGATAACTACGTCCAGCTCCTCACCGCCGACCCGCGCTTCCTGTCACTGCGCTGGCCGCCCGGCGGCTCGATCTTCAACAACATCCTGTGGTTGCTGTTCTATACCGGTGGCTGCATCGTCATCGGCCTCATCGTCGCCGTCATGGCGACGCGGGTGCGCTACGAGCGAATCATCAAGGCGATCGTCTTCCTGCCGATGGCGATCGCAGCGACCGCGCTCGGCGTCATCTGGCGCTTCGTCTACTCACCTGACCCGGATACGGGGCTGATCAACGCCATCCTTGGCGTGGTGGGCGTCGACCCCATCTCGTGGCTCGGCAACGCGACGTTCGTGAACACTGCGCTCATCATCGCCGGCATCTGGGGGTCGGCCGGGTTCGCGGTCGTCATCCTGTCCGCCGCCCTCAAGGGCATCAGCAGCGAGATCCTGGAGGCCGCACGCGTCGACGGCGCGACGGAGGGCCAGATCTTCCGGCGCATCATCGTGCCGATGCTGTCGCTTCCTATCTCGGTCATCGCGGTCACGCTGACGATCAACGTGGTGAAGCTGTTCGACCTGGTCTACATCATGACCAAGGGAGGCCCGGGGAACGCCAGCAACGTGATCGCGGTGCAGATGTACCAGCAGTTCAGCGCCCGCAACTTCGACTACAGCGCCACGGTCGCGGTCGTGATGCTGATCATCCTGATCCCGGTGATGATCTTCAACATTCGGCGCTTCCGCAGTGAGAGGGTGGTCGCATGACGTTCGGAGAGAGCGTGGCGGTCGAGGCACCGCCGCGAACCACCAGCGAGCGGATCACCCGCGTCATCACCAAGGCGCCGATTCACATCGCGCTGGCCATCGTGGGCCTGATCTGGCTGCTGCCGACCATCGGCCTGCTGATCACCTCGTTCCGGCCCGCGTCCGAGATCCTCAGCACCGGCTGGTGGGAAATCTTCGCCGGTCGGCTGAACTTCACGCTCGACAACTATCAGCAGGTCCTCGGCTCCCAGGGCATGCTGAACTCGTTCATCAACAGCGTGATCATCACCGTGCCGGCCACGGTCCTGCCCGTCTTCTTCTGTGCGCTGGCGGCCTACGGGTTCGCGTGGGTCGACTTCCCCTTCCGAGACTCGCTGTTCCTGATCGTCGTGGGACTGCTGCTGGTCCCGATCCAGATGGTCCTGATCCCATTGGTCCAGCTGTTCTCCAGCATGGGCGTCTACGGCCAGTTCACCGGTCTCTGGATCGCGCACACGGCGTTCGCGCTGCCGTTCGGGATCTTCCTGCTGCGCAACTTCTTCATCACGCTGCCGCGTGACCTGATCGAGGCGGCCAAGATCGACGGTGCGTCGACCTGGAACATCTTCCGCACGGTGGTGATGCCGCTGTCCGTCCCCGCGCTCGCCAGCTTCGCGATCTTCCAGTTCCTGTGGGTCTGGAACGACCTCCTCATGGCGCTGGTGTTCGCCCCGCGGCCGAACGGCCTGCCGATGACGACCCAGGTCCAGAACCTCCTCGGCACCTTCGCCACCGAGTGGCATCTCCTGGCGGCGGCCTCGTTCCTGATCATGGTCGTGCCGCTCATCGTGTTCTTCAGCCTCCAGCGCTACTTCGTCCAGGGCCTGCTCGCGGGCTCCGTCAAGTAGGCGTGGCGACGCTCCGCGTCGTCAGCTGGAACATCAGGGCTGCCATCGGCCCCGGGCCGTTCCCGGACCGATGGTGGGGCCGCATCGACGCCGATCGCCTCCGGGCGATCGGCGCCTTCCTTTCGTCCCTGGACGCCGACGTGGTCGCGCTCCAGGAGGTCGCGCTCGTGTCGCGCGACGGAGAGCTGGTCGACAATCCCGGCGACCTGGCGCGCCAGCTCGGCATGGAGGTCCGCTACGCCGCCGTTCGGTCGTTTTCCGTGACCGATACGGCCAAGGCCGTCGTCGGTGTCGGCTGCTTCGGCAACGCGCTGCTTGCGTCGCGGGGCTTCAGCGACGTGCGCACGGTGGCGCTCCCCCAAGCACCGATGGACGCCTTCGTCGAACCGCCCGGCACGTCCCACCCTGCCGCCGGCATTCGCTACGCGGACGCGCCCGATTCCGTCCGCGAGCCACGCTGCCTGCTCCTCGCCACCGTTGACGGCCTGCGGCTCGGCACTGCGCACTTCAGCCACGTCGGCTCGGGAGAGCGGCTGCTTCAGGCGGAGGCGTCGCTGACCGCCTTCGGGGACGCATCGCCGGCGCTGCTGCTCGGTGACCTGAATGCCGCGATCGAAGCTTCCGAGCTTGTGCCGTTCGCGTCATGGAACGATGCCTTCGCCGAGCCACCCGGGGACCCCGCGCGGATCACGACGGACGATGGCTATCGGATCGACCAGGTCCTGGTGCGTGGCGCATCGGTCTCTCCGGTGCGGGTGCTGCGCGAGTCGGCTGACCTCAGCGACCACTATCCGCTTGTCGCCGACGTCGAGTGGTGACTCGATGTATCGAGCCAGCTTCGCCGGATTGCCGCGTCCCGTTGGGTTCCCTCGATCTATCGAGGCTCCGTGAGCGTGACGCGTGCGCCGGGGTGTCGCTCCTGCGTGCCGGCACTCGATACATGGTGGGAACCCAGCGCGCCGGGGCGTTCCGCCGACATCCCCTCGACCGATCGAGTCCGTCCGACCCTGCCTACGTCATTCGTCGTACGGCGGCGGCGATCCCGAGCGGGTAGGCTCGAAGGAGCATGACGACCGAGCAGGCTGCCCGCCCCACCACCATCTACCTGATCCCGCACACGCACTGGGACCGCGAGTGGTACCGGCCGTTCCAGAGCTTCCGGATGCAGCTGGTGGACCTGGTCGACCGCATCCTGGACATGCTCGAAGCCGATCCCGACTTCGCCTTCACCCTCGACGGGCAGCTCGCGACCATCGACGACTACCTGGAGATCCGGCCCGAACAGGCGGAGCGCATCCGCGAGCACGTGCGGTCGGGGCGCCTGGCCATCGGCCCGTGGCAGATCCTCATGGACGAGTTCCTGGTCAGCGGCGAGACGCTGGTGCGCAACCTGGAGATGGGCTGGCGCCGCGCGGAGGACTTCGGCGGGCCGATGCGCGTCGGCTACCTGCCCGACATGTTCGGCCACGTGGCCCAGATGCCGCAGATCCTGCGCGCCGCCGGTCTGGCCGATGCGGTCGTGTGGCGCGGAATTCCGGCGGCGATCAACCGCCACGCGTTCCGCTGGGAGGCGCCTGACGGCTCGTGGGTGCGCGCCGAGTACCTGCCGTCCGGGTACGGCAACGCGGCCGGCATGTTCGCCGTGCCGGATCGGCTGGAGGCCGCCGCCGATCGGTTCCTCGACTGGGCAAGGCCGTGGTTCGGGACCGATCCGGTGCTGGCCATGTACGGCACCGATCACACCGCCCCGGTCCCCGAGCTGGCGGCGCTCGTCAGCCGCCTCAACGAGGTGCACGCCGCGTCGAACATGCGCATCGGCACGCTGGCCGACTACATCGGTCAGGCGCCGCCGCTGACGCCGGACGACCCATGCTGGCGCGGCGAGCTGCGAGCCGGCGCACGCGCCAACGTGCTGATGGGCGTCGCGAGCGCCCGCATCGACATCAAGCAGGCAGCCGGTCGAGCCGAGACGCTGCTGGAACGCTATGCGGAGCCGCTGACCGCGCTGCACGTCAGCGCGGACGCATGGCCCGGCGCGTTCCTGGATCTCGCCTGGGGCAAGGTCATCGAGAACTCCGCGCACGACTCCATCTGCGGCTGCAGCATCGATCCAGTGGTGGACCAGGTCCTGGTCCGGTTCGGCGAGGCGGAGCAGATCGCCACGACGCTGACCCGACGTGCCGCGCTGGCGGCGGCCGGCGCCGTTCCCCGCGGCAGTGTGGCCGTCCTCAATCCGTCGCCGACGCCACGCGCGGCCCTGGTCGAGGCGGAGCTGCTCGTGCCGGAGGACTGGGCCGCCGTCGCGCTCGAGCTTCCCGACGGGTCGCGCATCGGCACGCAGGAGGTCGCCCGCAAGGAGCCGCTCCTGTTCGACGAGGCGATGCGCGGGGACCAGGTCGATGACCTCTTCCGCCGCTTCCACGGCCGCGAGATCTTCGACCACGCCTGGAACGGCTATCGGATCGACGGGCGCACGCTCACCCTCGAGGTCGACAATGACGCCGATCCCGCCTGGCTCGACGTCGACGGCCTTCGCGCCGAGGTCATCGCCGCCATGCGGGCGGCGCCCGATGATGAATGGCGCGTCCGCGTCGTGGCTCGTGCTCGGCGGACCCTTGCCGCATCCGTCCCCGCACCGGCGCTCGGCTTCACCGCGGTCCGCGCCGCGGAGGGCGACGCGGGCCTTGCTGGTGCCGTGCGAACGACCGAGCGCTCGCTCGCCAACGACCTGTTGACGGTCGAGGTCGAGCCCTCCGGGACGATCCGGCTGGTCGCCGTGGATGGAACCGAGATCAGCGGCGCGGGTCGCATCGTCGATGGCGGCGACTACGGTGACTCCTACAACTACGCTCCGCCAACGGCGGACACGCTCGTGGACGAACCGTCGTCGGTATCGGTGTCCATGGAGGCCGATGGTCCGGTCATCAGCCGGCTTCGGATCAGCCGCACCTACGACTGGCCGCAGGGCCTCCTGCGCGATGGCTCAGCGCGCACCGCCGACGTGGAGCCGACCGAGGTCGTCACCACGGTCGAGCTGCGGGCCGGCGAGGCGTTCGCGCGCTTCGCCGTGTCATTCATCAACCACTCGGACGACCATCGCGTCAGGTTCCACGTTCCGGTGCCGCGGCGGGCGGATCGGTCGCACGCGGAGGGCCAGTTCGCCGTGGTCGAGCGCGGGCTCACCGGCGAGGGCGGATATCGCGAGGAGCCCCTGGCCACGTTCCCGGCCCATGGCTGGGTCGACGCGGGCGGCCTCGGCGTGCTGCCGGATCACATCGTGGAGTACGAACTGGCCGATGGGGGCGCCGAGATGGCCCTCACCCTGCTGCGCTCGACCGGCCTGATCAGCCGCAACGACAACCCGTATCGCCAGGACCCGGCCGGCCCGGAGATGGCGATCCCCGGCGCGCAGATGCGCGGGCGGCACCAGGTGAAGTTCGCGCTCTTCCCGCATGCCGGCGTTTGGACCGATGGGGGCGTCGCCGACGCCGCCGAACGCTACCGCCACCCCTTCGTCTGGACGGCCGGTGCGGGAGCCGCCGACGCGCCCTGGCCGCCTCCGCTCGCCGGCGACGAGGGCCTGGCCCTGGAGGGCGACCAGGTCGCCCTGTCGTCGTTGCGCCGCCGCTCCGATGGCTGGCTGGAGGCACGCGTGGTCAACCTGGCGGCGGATCCGCGAAGGGCGGTCGTTCGCGGCGCCCTGACGGACGCACGGGAGGCCTCCCTGCGCGGTGAGCAGGGCGAGGCGTTGGCTGTCGCCGATGGCGCCGTGCACCTCGACCTGCGCCCGGCGGAGATTCGAACCATCCAGCTGCGACGGCGCGAGACCGCTGCCGGAAAGCCGGATGTACTGGACGCATCGGGGCCACGCCAGAGCGCGTAACGCAAGGTACGATACGCGCCTGCCGCGTTGGTGAGCGTACGGAGGATGATCGTGGAGCTCGAGCAGCAACTCGCGTCGGTGCCCCTGCTGGCGGGACTCGAGGGCCGTGTGCGCAAGCGGCTGGCCGACATCGGCAAGCGCCGCACGTATGCCGCCGACGAGGCGATCGTGCGCGAGGGATCGACGGGAACCGCCCTGTACATCGTGCTGAAGGGTCGCGGCCGCGTCGAGCGCGACGGCGAGACCATCGGCGAGATCAAGGCCGGTGACTTCTTCGGCGAGCTGGCCCTGATCGAGGAGCACCCGCGCTCGGCGACCGTCATCGCCGCCGAGGAGACCGATTGCCTCCTCTTCCCGGCCTGGGAGTTCACGTCCCTGCTCGAGGAGCATCCCGAGATCGCCGTGCCGATCATGCGCGCGCTGATCGCCCGGCTTCACCGGCGCGAGCACCACGCCGCCTAGGCTCCTTCGTTGGCCCTTCGCGTCGTCGTCGAGGCAACGCCGAAGCGGGTCTTCGCCAGCGCCCTGGATTGGCCCGGCTGGTCGCGAGGGGCGAAGACCGAGGCGGAGGCGCTCCAGGCCCTCCTCGCCTACGCCGATCGCTACGCGCCGGTCGCCCGGCGAGCTCACGTCCGCTTCGAGCCACCCGCCACGCTCCGCGGCGTATCGGTGGTCGAACGGCTCGATGGCGGCGCCAGCACCGAGTTCGGCATCCCCAGCCTTCCATCGGCATCCGAAGACGCTGCGCTGGATGCGCGGGAGCTGAAGCGATTGGTCGCCCTGCTGCGGTCCGCGTGGGCCGAGTTCGATGCCGCGGCGAAGAAGGCACACGGCGTATCGCTTCGGCTCGGCCCGCGAGGCGGTGGGCGCCAGGTTCCGAAGATGGTCGAGCACGTCCGCGAGGCCGAGGGCGCCTACGTCGCGCAGCTCGGCTCGAAGATGCCTGGCTCGTCATCCATCGAGGAGCTGCGTGAGGCATTCCTCGCGGCGCTGACGGCACGCGCCTCGGGCGACGAGCCGCCGAACGCGAACAAGGTCCGCAAGCGCTGGGAGCCGCGCTACGCCGTTCGCCGCTCCGCCTGGCACGCCCTCGACCACGCCTGGGAGATCCAGGACCGCTCGTCGTAGGTGCTGCTCGCCGAAGGCGTTGGCGGACAGTCACTCGGACCTCTCTCAATCACTGGCGGACCCATCGCGTGGGGTTGCAATCACCGCGCTCAGACCCAGCAATTGCCGCATGGCGGCCGCATCCTCCTGCCGACTGGAAAATTCTGCATTGGGCAGCACATTAGACGACCGTTGCGCGGCTCCAGTAAACCCGTCGAGCGTGGACCAGGGCCGGATCGCCGTCATCGGCCGGATAACGTGCGGCCACGCGCCCAAATTTCCAGTCGGCGTGCCGCGATTGCAAGAATCGGCCGATATCGGCGCAGCTTTTCAAGTCGCCGCGAGGTGCCACTCAGCCGAGCCTCGTGAGGATCGCCTCGCGGTCGAAGATCCAGTTGCCGACCGCAAGGGTGAGCCCGACCAGCAGCGCGACCACCAGGTTGCCGATCAGCACCTGGGTCGTGCTGAACGATGCCTGGCCGCTGAAGAAGCCGGCCACCGCCACGCCGATGATCGGGATGACGATGAAGCTGCCGAACTGCTGCGCGGTGCGCGCGTCGTTGACGCGCGAGCTCACCACGATCCCCAGCAACACGCTGAGCAGGCAGATGAGTGGCACCAGGGTGAGCATGGCCAGGCGCCACGTGTCGTCGAAGATGAGCCGCGTGAGTCGCGGGTCGGCGATGGCGCCGTTCACGAAGCCGTACAGCAGCCACACGGCCCACGTGGCGAGCACCGCCGGCGTCGCAGCCGCGATGGCCTTGCCGATGAGCAGCTCGCTGACCTCCATCGGCGTCGCCAGCTGCGGCTCCAGCGAGCGAGCGGTCTTCTCGCCGATGACCGACTGGGTCGCGATCGCCATCGGCACCATGGCCGGGATGAGGAGGAAGTAGGCCATGAAGTTGAGCACGATGAACCCCTGCGCGGCCAGCTTCGGGGGCAGGTCCGGAAACTGGCCGATGTACTGCTCGATCTGGCCCATCTGCGCCGGGTCGAGCTCGTTGACCTGAATGAAGGCCACGATGCCGGTCGGGATCGAGGCGAAGATGAGGGCCGGGAAGACGACCGCGCCGAGGAGGAGCTTGTTGGCGAGCAGGTCGCGCGCCTCCTTGGTGACGACCGCCCAGATGAAGCCGGGTCGCATCAGGCCACCTCACCGATGCGCGAGTCGCGCTCCCCGACCTCGCCGACCAGGTCGAGGTACACCTGCTCCAGCGTCGCCGCCTCCTCGTGCACGCCGACGATCCGCGCTCCGGCCTCGACCAGCGCGCGGACCAGCTCGGGGTTGTCGCCGCGTGGATCGCCGACCTCGACCATCAACGCGCCGTCGTTCGGCCGTGCGGCCTCCACGAACGGCAGGTCCGCCAGCAGGTCCAGGAACGACTCCGGCCCGCGCGCACCGACCAGTTCGACCCGCACCGAGGCCGTGCCGTTGCGACGGCGCAGGCGCGCCGGCGTGTCCACCGTCAGCAGCGTGCCGCGCATGATGCCGACCCGGTCGCACAGCCGCTCGGCCTCGTCGAGGTTGTGGGTGCAGACCACGATAGAGCGCCCGGCATCGCGCAGCGTGGCGACGAAATCGCGGATCGTCTTCGCCGCCGATGGGTCGAGCGCGCTCGTCGGCTCGTCCAGGTACAGGACGTCCGGCTCGTGCAGGAGCGCCCGTGCGATGGCGATCTTCTGGCGCATCCCCTTGCTGAAACCGCCGACCCGGCGGTCCGCGGCCTCACTCATGCCGACGACACCGAGATATCGGTCCACGGCGCGCCCGAGGTTCGCGCCCCGCAGCCCGTACAGGCGGCCGTAGTAACCGAGGTTCTGGCGGGCGGTCAGCTTGTCGTGCAGGCCGGGCGACTCGGTCAGGATGCCGGTGATGGCGCGGATGCGCTGCGAGTCCGGCCCGAGCTCCAGCCCGTTGATGCGCGCCGTCCCATCGCTCGGTGCGATGAGGCCGGACAGCATCCGCACGGTCGTCGTCTTGCCCGCCCCGTTGGGGCCGAGGATGCCGAAGATCTCGCCGTCACCGACGCTGAAGGACAGGTCGTGGACGGCGGTGAGCGAGCGGAAGCGCTTCTCCAGCCCGGTGGCGGAGATCATCGAGTCATCGGTCCCTCATGGCTGGTCCGCATGCTAGCCCGGTGGCGATGCGGGCGCCCATCGGTACCTTCGGCGCCGCTAGCATCGGGCGATGAAGGTCATCGGAAGCCGGCAGGTCTGGAAGGGGCACGTCGTCAGCGTGCGGGTCGACGACGTCGTGCGCGCCGATGGCCGCCGGACGACGCGCGACGTGGTGGAGCATCCGGGTGCGGTGGCGATCGTCGCCTGGGACGGCGAGCGGGTGGCCATGGTGCGCCAGTGGCGCCATGCCACCGGCGGCACGCTGCTCGAGATCCCGGCCGGCACGGCGGAGCCCGACGAAGCGCCGGGAGAAACCGCCCGCCGGGAGCTGGCCGAGGAGGTGGGCGTGGCCGCCGCGACGTGGCTCACCGGGCCGCAATTCTTCACCGCCCCGGGGTTCTGCACGGAGTTCATGCATCTCTTCCTCGCGACCGACCTTTCGCCGGACGAGGCCGAGGGCGACGAGGACGAGGACCTCGAAGTGGCGTGGATGACCCTGGATGAGGCGCTCGCCGCGCTCGACGCGGGCCAGATTCGCGACGCCAAGTCGATCCTGGCCGTCCTCTGGCTGGAGCGGCATCTCCGCGCCGCCTGACGTCGGCACGCCGCTTGCCTTCAGCGGCGCTCAATGAGCACCTCCAATCGCGCGCCGGACGTCATCGTCGACCCCGAGGAGTCCGCCGAGGAAGCCGGCCTCCGCTACGTGAGCGACGCAAATCCGGGCATCCGCCGCCGTCGCGCCGGGAAGGGCTGGGCCTACTACGACGCGTCCGGCGGCCGCATCACGGACGAGAAGCGGTTGGCCTGGTTCAAGCGCCTTGCCATCCCACCCGCCTGGACCGATGTCTGGATCTGCACCGATCGGCGTGGGCACATCCAGGCCACCGGCCGCGATGCCCGTGGCCGCAAGGTCTACCGCTACCACCCGCGCTGGCGACAGGTGCGCGATGAAGCCAAGTACGGCCGCATGCTCGCCTTCGCGCGTGCACTGCCGAAGATCCGGAAGCGCGTCGAGGCCGACCTTGCCCTGCCCGATCTTCCACGGCAGAAGGTGCTCGCCGCGGTGGTCGCGTTGCTGGAGCGCACGCGGATTCGCGTCGGCAACGAGGAATACGCCCGAGAGAACCGCAGCTTTGGCCTCACCACCCTTCGGGCCCGCCATGCGCGCATTCGCGGTGGCCAGATGACGTTCGCCTTCAAGGGCAAGTCGGGCAAGGAGCACGAGGTCGAGGTCGCCGATCGGCGCCTGGCGCGCATCGTGGCGCGCTGCCAGGAGCTGCCCGGGCAGCAGTTGTTCCAGTACGTCGATGACGATGGCGAGCGCCACAGCGTGGCATCCGACGACGTCAACGAGTACCTGCGCGAGATCACGGGCGAGGACTTCAGCGCCAAGGACTTCCGGACCTGGGCGGGCACGGTGCTGGCCGCCATGGCGCTCCAGGAGTTCCGCGAGTTCGACACCGAGGCCGATGCGAAGCGCAACGTCGTCCGCGCCATCGAGACGGTCGCCGAGAAGCTGGGCAACACCCCCGCCGTCAGCCGCGCCAGCTACGTCCACCCGCAGGTCATCGACGCCTACCTGGAGGGCGACCTGCTCCAGCAAGTTCGCGAGGAGGCCGATCGCAAGCTGCGCCAGGACCTCGCCAAGCTCACTGCCGAGGAGGCGGCCGTCTTCGCGCTCCTCCGCAGCCGCCTCGCCGATGAGGAGCGCAGCGCGAAGCGGCGTGGCCGGATAGCCGCCTAGGCGCTATGCCGCGTTACCGAACCGCTCGAAGGCGCGCTGGTACGTCTCGCTGTCGGGCTTGAGCAGCACTGCCATGTGCAGGTGCCGGCGCGCGGCGACGGCGTCGCCGAGCCGCGCCCGCGACAGGCCGAGGCCGAAGTGGGCGTAGTGCGCGACCGGATCGGCCCGGACGATGGCCTCGAAGCGTTCCGCGGCCAGCTCGTGCGATCCGACGTTGAAGTACGCCTGACCCAGCGCCTCGAGGATGGACGCCTTGCCCGGCTCGAGGGCCAGCGCGCGCTCGAGCAGCACGGCCGCGGCGCCGGGATGACGATCGGCCAGCATGCGCGAGCCGCGTTGGAAGAGGTCGTAGGCGGATTCGCGCTCGCCGGGCGCGGGGAGGGGCTGCATCGGTCCAGCCTAGCGGCGAAGGTCGATCGGCTCCAGTCGGGGGTTCTCGGTGCGGCCCGGGATCCGGCCGCGCTTCGCGACGGGCTTGCCGTCGATTTCCTTGAGGTCGCCGGTGAAGTCGATCGGGCTGGCCTTGCTGATCGCGCTGCCCACGGCGAACGAGTCGACCGGCGCTCCGGCCGCCTTGAAGACGCCGATGCGTTCCTCGTCCAGGCCGCCGGAGACGACGATCTTGACCTTGGGATGCCCCGCCAGGTCGAGCCGGGCGCGGACCTCGCGGACGAGCTCCGGCGTCACCCTCCCGCGCTCGGACGGCGTGTCGAGGCGGACGCCCCACAGGCGGTCGCCGAGCGCGTCGGCGACGCGCAGCGACTCCTCCGCCTCGTCCTTGAAGGTGTCGACCAGGATGATGCGGGGCACCTCGGGGTCGATGTGCTTGTCGAAGGCCTCCGCGGCCCGAACCGTGTCGCCGAAGATGAGGACCAGCGCGTGCGGCATCGTCCCGGTCGGCGCCAGCCCCGCCAGCCGCGCACCGGCCGGCGTGGACGCGCCGATGCACCCGCCGACGACCGAGGCGTAGTCCATCTGGTCCGCCACGCTGGGATGGACGTGCCGCGCCCCGAAGCCGATGACCGGGATCGGCGCCGCGGCGTCGACGATGCTGCGAGCCGCTGTGGCCCAACCGGAGCCGGAGGCCAGGATGCCCAGGATGGCGGTCTCGTACAGGCCGAAGGCCGAATAGCGCGCCTGGATGCGCATGACGACCTCCTTGCGGGCGAAGCGGTCGCCATCGTGGAGCGACTCGACCACCGGGGCGGGGTCCACGTCGGATTCACCGAAGATCTCGCGGAGATAGGTCAGTGCCTCCTCGGCGCCGCACAGGACGCCCTCGCCGCGCGAGAAGATCTCCATCGTGACGACGGGATCGAGCCCTTCGGCGGCCAGGATCGTTCGCGCGCGCTCGAAGTAGACGTCGGCCGTCTCGCCTGAGAGGACGTCGGCAGCGGTCGGAAACTGTGGGCTCGGCCGCTCGGCGGTCATGCGCGCGCAGTGTACGACGCGCGTCGCCGGAAGAGGATCACCGCGGCGACCACGAGGACGAGCGCCAGCACCACGACGCTCGCGAGCCGCACGAATCCGCCGGTCTCGGCCGCACCGATGATGCGCCCCGCCTCCGCGATGGCGTCCAGCGCGCCCCGCAGGTCGCCATCGCCGAAGCGGCCGCTGGCAAGCGCGAGCTGTGCCTCCGGGTTCGGTCCGCCGACCAGGCCGATGCGCTCGATGAACGATCGCTCGCCGTTGACCCGGTCGGCCGCCGTCTGATACTCGTCGACCACCGTACGCTCGGCCTCGAGCTCGCCCACCGCCTCCGGGCCGCCACCGTATGCCATGTACGCCTGCCGCAGGCGATCCGGGGTCGCCAATCCGGCGTCCGCGAGCCGCGCGAGCAGGTCGTCGCGGTCATCGAGCCAGGCCATGGCGGCGCCGATCTGCGACTGAGCTTCCTCGAAGTTCCAGGCAGTCATCGCTGCGCGAACCGGGTCCGGTGCGCCCCAGCTCTCCGCCTCGGCGGCGAGCGCGTCGAAGGCCGTGCGTGCCACGGTCCGAGCCTCCAGCAGGGCGACGTCGTCCTCGATCAGGACCCGATCGGCGAAGATGGAGGCGACGTCGGCATCGGACACGGTCTCGAGGTGATCGAGAAACGCCCGCGTGGTCAGCGGCGCCGCCGGTGAATCGCCGCCCTCAGCCGGAGGCTCCGGCTCGAGCTCGCCGAGCTCGTACGGCCCGACGGAGCTCGCCACGCGCGTCAGCACCGAGCGCATCGCGTCCTCGCCGGCGGCCGCTTCGAGCTGGTTGATGACGTCCCATGAGGCGGCATAGCCGTATGCCTCGGCCTCGGGGCCGTTGCTGGAGGACCAGGTGTCGAGCTTGACCGCCGCTGCGGCGCGAGCCTCGGTCTCGGCGGCCGGATCGTACGGCGGCTCGACGTCGAGCTGCGCTCCGACGTGCGCCGCGACGTGCGAGGCGATGCCCTCCCGGATCCAGGCGGCGTCGATGAGCGATGGTGACAGCCAGACGTGAGCGACCTGGTGCAGCGCGGTGAACGGCGGCTGGTCGTACGCGATCTGGATCTCGTTGCCGCCGCCGGTGCCCTCGCCGAATCCCGTCGCGTCGGTGGCGACCGACTCCGTCAGGATGATCTGGCCGATGCGTGGGTACGGGAGGCCGATCTCTTCCTCCAGCAGTGGCAGCGCCTTCGAGACGAGGTCGAGCGTGCGCTGCCCCCACGCCTCGTCATCGGTGAATGCGCGCACCAGCAGGTCCGCCGTGCCTCCTCGCAGCGGGATGGTCGCCTCGAGCTGGGTGTACTCGGCCGGCTTCACGGCAGTGACGAGCGCGAGCCACTGACCGGGGGCGTCGATCTGGCCGCTCACCAGCTGGCCGCCCTCCTCGGTCATCGGGTCGCCGTCGACGCGCATCTCGTAGCCGGCCGGGATGGTGACGGCAACCGTGCCGGAGGTGCCGAAGCTCCATGCCGGGAAGACGACCAGCGCGCTGCGCACGCGCTGGTGGGGATCGTCCGCGGTATCCGGCAGCGTGTAGCGCAGCTCGACGGCGGCCTCCTGCTCGAACCGCACGTCGTCGCGCAGTGCGATCGTCGCGACGTTGACGCCGTCCTCGACGGCGACCGCCACGTCGAGATCGCCGTCGCCGTCGGATGCGGCCACGTCGGTGGCTCCGTCGTGGATCGCGACCTTGATCTCGGAGAAGACGCTGAACTGTCCCTCCGGATCGGGGGTCGTGTTCGTCAGCGTGAGCTGCACGATCACGCCGATGGCGCCCTCGTCAGGCCGCAGGTCGTACGTCGCCGCACTCTCGAGGGTGTATTCGTCCGCGGCACGCGCCGGCCCCGCCGAGCCGGGGAGCGCCGAGGCAACGAGTGCCAGCCAGGCGAGCGCGAGCACGATCGCTCGCCGGACGGCCATCAGGCTCGGCCCAGGAAGCGGGAGAGGAAGGATCGGCGCGGCGCGCGCGGGATCGGCGGTTCCCAGGCCGGCATCGAGGCCTCGACGTCGGCGCGGTAGGCGGACGTGAGGCCGGGGTTGCGGCTCACGCGGTCGCTCCAGTCCGGCAGGACGCCCCGGTCGGCCACCGCCGCTGCCGTCTCCTCCAGCAGGCGATCGGCGACGACGGTCAGCCGGACGAGGCCGCGGCCGAGCTCATCACGGGTCAACGAGGAGCTCGGCAGCTCGGTCATGAGCATGGGGCGGTCGTCATCGGTCATGGCGAACTTCACGAACGGATAGTCGAAGTTGGCACGGAGCATTCGGCTAAAGGTGCGCTTGGGGATTTCCATGGCCTCCAGCCCATAGTATGCCCACAGCGAGCAGCCCACTCCGGCCACCCACGCAACCGTCACGCGCAGGTCGAACCGCCTGAGGCCGTCGAGGATCACATCGCGGCTGAACGCACGCGCGGTGGGATCGGCACTCGAGCCAACCACGTTTAGGCCGAGCTCGCCGAGCCAGCGGTCGATGGGCGGCGTCTCGTCGCTCACGAGGCGGCGGAGGCCGCGAAGATGGTCCGGCCGGAGGCGACGCGGAGCTCGCCCGCGAAATCGCGGTCGATCACCCCCGGGTCGATGCGGCAGTTCCTGCCGATCTCGGCGCCGTCGGGGACCCGTGCTCGCTTGCCGACAAGCGTCAGCCCGGCGTTGAGCCGCTCCGGCTCGTCGCGGTTCGGCGTGGTGTCCTCCCCCACGCCGATGCGCGCATCGGCACCGATCACCGCCTCCTTGTCGATGATCGCCCGGTCCAGCTGCGCCCCCGGTCCGACGACGGCGTCGAACATGACGATCGAGTCGCGCACCAGCGCACCGGCACCCACCCGGACGCCGGGCGACAGGACGCTGTGCTCCACGGTGCCATCGATCACGCAGCCGTGGCTGATCATCGAGCGTGAGATGCGCGCATCGGCACCGATGCGCGCCGGAGGCCGGTCCTCGCTGCGCGTATAGACGAGCCAGCCCAGGTCGTTGAGATCGATGCCGGCATCGTCGCTGAGCAGGTCGAGGCTGGTCTGCCAGTAGCTCTCGACGGTGCCGACGTCCTGCCAATAGCCGCCGAACTCATACGCGAACACGCGACGACCCTGCTCCACCATCCAGGGAAGGACGTGGCGCCCGAAGTCGCTGCGCTCAGGCGTCAGCAGGTCGCGCAGCGCCGGCCAGCTGAAGACGTAGACGCCCATGCTCACCAGGTTCGACGGCGGCTTCGCCGGCTTCTCGACGAAATCGGTGACGCGGCCGTCGCCATCGACCGACAGGATCCCGAACCGATGCGCCTCTTCGATCGGCACCGTGCGCACGGCGCAGGTGGCCTCCGCCTCCTTCTCCCGATGCAGGTCGATGAAGGGTCGGTAGTCCATCTTGTAGACGTGGTCCCCCGCCAGCACCAGGACCAGCTCGGGGGCGCGGTCCTCGATGAAGTCGAGGTTCTGCATGACGGCATCAGCGGTGCCGCGGTACCAGTCGCGCGGCCGGCCGCGGCCGATGAATGGCTGCAGCAGCGCCACGCCGCCGTGGCTGCGGTCCAGGTCCCACGGACGTCCGACGCCGATGTGGTCCATCAGCGAGCGCGGCGCGTACTGGGTCAGGATGCCCACGTCGGTCAGCCCCGAGTTCACGACGTTGCTGAGCGTGAAGTCGATGATCCGGTACTTGCCGCCAAACGGAACGCCCGGCTTGGCACGAACCTGCGAAAGGATGCTGAGCCGCTCACCCTCGCCGCCGGCAAGGATCAGGGTCAGGACCGACCTGGACACGGGCCGATTCTAGTGGCGGTGCGCTCGATGCGCCGTTTCGGAGGTCCGATCGCCCGCCGCACCCATGTATCGCTCGCGCCGTTTTGAGATCAGATCGTCGTCGGACCGCTGTAGACGCTTAGGGCGGACACTGGCCTGGCGGCGTACCGGGCGGACACGGAACGGCCGGCGTCGGCTCCGGAGGGGGCGCGGGCGGCCCCGGCTCGGCCGGTGGTGGCTCGCCGCTCGGCACAGGAACGGGCGTCGGCACGAAGACGCGCTCGCCGCAGATCGATGGGAAGCCCGATTCGCCCGGGATCGGCGCGATGGCGAAGCGCACATTCGGGTTGTCGTGGTACGTCGCCGGATCGCCGCTGG
>JAICRD010000226.1 GCA_025937535.1 Chloroflexota bacterium
CCTGGCAGGCGGCAGCGCAGGGCCTGGCCACGATCCTCCGCCTCCTGCATCCGCTCATGCCGTTTGTGACCGAGGAGATCTGGGGCGCGCTGGGGGAGGCCGCACCGGAGGTCACCGCTGGCGAGCCACTCCTGATCACGGCATCGTGGCCTGCGCGGGGCGCCCGCGATGCAAGTGCCGAAGCCGCGTTCGCCGGCGTCTCGACGCTGGTTCGCGGGGTCCGGAACCTGCGGACCGAGGCCGGCACGCCCGCCGGGCAGTGGGTCCCCCTCGTGGTCGAGCCGCCCGACGATGCCGCCGCCGATGCGCTGCGCGAGGCGACCCCGTACCTCGAGGGCCTGGCGCGCGTGCGCCCCATCGGTCGAGCGGACGGTGGTGAGCGCCCCGCCCTCGTCGCCGCGAGCCCGCTCGGTGCCGCCTGGCTCGGCGTCGATGCCGCCGCGGCCGACGCTTCGGCCGCGCGGCGGGATGCGCGCTTGGCCGAGCTGGACGAGAACATCGAGCGGCTGCGCGTCCTGCTCGCCAACGACGCCTTCGTGCGCAACGCGCCGGCGGCGGTCGTCGAGCGCGAGCGAACGCGTTTGGGCGATCTGGAGGCCGAGCGCGCGCAGCTCCAGCGGCCGGGCGGATGACCCGATCGGCCCATGGCCGGGGGGACACCGCCCGCTGGTAGAATCGCGACGCCGCTGGCTGAAAGGGAATCGCTTACCCATGTCCTTCCTCAGGCGCAAGAAGCAGGATGCCGCACCGCCACCTCCGCCGCCGACGCCGGTCCAGGAGGAGGTCACGGCGCAGGAGTACAGCCTGCGAATCTCGCTCGTCGCGCGCAGCAGTGACGGCCTTCGCCTGCCCGCTGATCCTGCCGTCGCCGCCGCGATCCCCGGCATCGTCGAGCCGCTGAGCCAGACGACGGTCGAGACCGTGTCGCCGCTGCCACTCGAGTACTCGGACGCATCGCCCGCCATCGAGCGCTTCAACGAGGTGCAGCAGTGGGTGCTGGCACGCCGTGATGTGAGCCCGATCGGGCGGCACGGCCTGTACGTCCTCGAGATGACCGATGCGCTCGACATGACCGTGGACACGTTCTCGTGCGGCCTGCTCCACGGCGACACCGATACCAGCGGCTACCCGGAGTACAACGCCATCGTCGGCGGCTTGGCCTCGCACTGGGACGAGCTGTCGGGCGAGCTGATCGTGCGCGCCGTCGTCGGCTGGGGCGGCAAGGGCCTGCGCGGCGACACCGAGCGCATCGGCCAGAAGCTCCTGAGCTCGCTCTACCAGCAAGTGGTCGCCTCGGGCTACAGCCTGGGCGAGGCCGAGCAGGCACGCCTGCCGTCCATCGGCGGCCGATCGGGCCTCACCTGCGCGCATTGCGGCTACGAGGCCGGGAATGCCAGCGCGTTCTATTGCCCCAAGTGCGGCATGAGGATGGCGCGCGGCGCGTAGCCGGACGCGGGGGAGTACTTTCGGGGTGGCCCGCAGGTCGCCCCGAGTCCCATTGCCGATCCGCCCTTCCGGCCGGACGATGGCGCCCAACATCACCGGACCCCCACTCTCCACCGTAAGGAAGGGCAATGGAGCGACCCACCATTCTTCTTGCCGTCGGCCGTGACGCCGATGCGCACACCGACGCGCTTCGGCGCGCCGGCTTCGAGCCGCTCCTGTTCGACGCGGCGGACCCGAGCGCGGCGCCGGCCGCCGATTTGGGCGTCATCGACTGTGACCTGGCGCCGGAGGTGGTCGGCCCGTTGTACGCGCACCTGCACAACGGGACTGCCACGCCCACGTTGCTGCTGGTCGGAGGGGAGACGAACCTGCCCGAGAGCATCGGCGGCGCCGGCGACGAGGTCGCCCTCAAGCCGCTGCCGCCCGACGCGCTGGTCTATCGGCTCCAGGCGCTCCTGATTCGGACCGGTCGCCATCTTCCGGTTGAGTCGGGCGCATGGGCGAGTGAGGAAGGGCTGAGTGGGGCACCGATCGCCGGCGAGGGTCATGTCGTCAGCGTCTTCGCGCCGAAGGGCGGCGTCGGCAAGACGACGATCTCCGTGAACATGGCGGTCGCCCTTCGTCAGCAGACGCGCGCAGAGGTCCTGCTCTTCGACGCCGACGTCGGCGTCGGCAACGTCACCTCCGTCCTCGATGTGCCGTACCGCATGGGTCTCGCCGACCTCGCCGACAGCCCTCCGGAGGAGTGGACCGATGCGGCCTTCGAGCAGGTCGTCAGCCAGCATCCCGACAGCGGCGTGAAGGTCCTCACCTGGGGAACAGATCCGGCGGAGTCGGAGCGCGTCTCGGTTGATCTGCTGCTGGCGGCGATGCGGTGGGCGCGCAACCACCACTCGTACGTGATCGTCGACAACCACCCCGGCTACGACGACCGCACCATGGCCATGCTTGCCGTCTCCAACGAAATCTTCCTGGTCGTCACCCCCGAGGTGGGCGCCCTGCGCAACAGCTCGCAGTTCCTGGAGCTGGCGCGCGAGCTTGGCCTCATCAACGGCATCCGGGTTGTCGTGAATCGAGCGAACCACGGGATCCGCGTCCAGGACATGGCGAGCTCGCTGGGCCTGCCGATCTCGGCGACGGTCGTCAGCAACGGTCCGAAGGCTGTCATCGCCTCGAACGAGGGCAAGCCGGTCGTGCTGAAGTTCCCACGCGAGAAGCTCGCCGACGACCTGCACGCCGTGGCTCGGCTGGTCACGGAGCCGGATCTCGCACCTCAAGCGGCCACGCAGCGCTCGACGCGTCGATGGTGGTCTCGCATCGGAGCCCGCGCCTCCGAGGCGTAGCCCGCTCAGCAGCCGCCGTTCAGGCCCGAATTCCAAGTCCGCATCGGTCGTCACCGGCGGTCACGCCATGTATTGGCCGCAACGCACTCTATTGGCGGAACTCCACGCGGATCGGCGTTCCGGTGGGATAGGGCCATCAGACTGGCGCGTGGGCCCTACTGACGTGGACTCGCGTTGCGCGGCACTCGAAGCTCTGGGATCATGCCGGCGCCGTGCCGACCTACGACTACCAGTGCCGCTCTTGCGGCTCCGTGACCGAAGTCATCCACTCGATGCTCGAGGATGGGCCATCGGTCTGCGAGCGCTGCGGTGGCGAGCTGCGCCGTGTCCTGTATCCCACCGGCATCATCTTCAAGGGCTCCGGTTTCTACCGGACGGACTCGCG
>JAICRD010000138.1 GCA_025937535.1 Chloroflexota bacterium
CCCGGATGCCTACGAGGACCTGGTTGCGCCGTAGGCCGGCATTGGCGCAGCCGATGAAGCCGAGCGTCGTTCGGGTCGAGCAGCGCGTCGTGGCGGGTGGGTTGCCGAAAGGCGTCATCGGCCAGCAGGCGTTCCACCACGACCAGGGCTGGGTGGGCTTCCTGCATCTCGAGCCCGGCGCCAGCTCGCCGTGGCACCACCACGGCGAGTGGGACAGCTACGCGTACGTCTTCGCCGGCGCGCTGCGCTGGGAGCATGGGCCGGGCGGGGCAGACGCGACCGAGATCCGTCCGGGCGAGGTTGGCCACATGCCGCGCTGGATGATCCACCGTGACGTCAGCGCCGGCGACGAGGACCTGGAGATGGTCCTCTTTCGAGCCGGTGGGGGACAGCTGACCATCGACGTCGACGGACCTGACGCAGCGACGGAGGAGCGAGCATGAAGTTCGGGATCACGCTGAAGCCGGATCACGCCTACTCGCGCAGCGTGGGCCTGGCGAAGCGCGCCGAGGCGAACGGCTTCAGCTACGGCTGGCTGTTCGACTCGCACGTGTTGTGGCGTGACCCGTATCCGCTGCTGACCCTGATCGGCACGGAGACGACCGACATGCGGCTGGGCACGTGCGTCACCAACCCGGCCACGCGCGACATCACCGTCACGGCATCGGCCCTGGCGACGCTCAACGAGATCACCGGTGGTCGGATGGATCTCGGCATCGGTCGCGGCGACAGCGCGCGTCGCGTGATGGGCAAGAAGCCGACGACGGTGGCGTACATGGAGGAGTGCTGCCGGATCGTGCGGTCGCTGACCGCGGGCGAGAAGGTCACGCTCGATGGCACGGAGATCCAGATGGAATGGGCCTCGCATGGACCGGTCCCCATCTGGGTCGCCGGCTACGGGCCGATGGCGCTCGCCGCTGCGGGTCGCGTCGCCGACGGCATCATCCTCCAGCTCGCCGATCCGGACATCATCCGCTGGTGCATCGGCTTCGTCCGCGCCGCCGCCGAAGAGGCCGGCCGGAACCCGGACGATATCGAGATCATGGCTGCCGCCCCTGCCTACGTCTCGGACGATCTCGCCCTGGCCCGCGACAAGGTGCGCTGGTTCCCGGCGCTGGTCAGCAACCACGTCGTCGACCTCATCAACAAGTACCCCAAGGACGACCTGCCCGAGGCGCTGTGGAAGTACGTCGAGAACCGCGAGGGGTACGACTACCACCACCACGCCGAGGTCGGCAGCGACAACGCCCGGTTCGTCAGCGATGAGATCACCGACCAGTTCGCCATCGTCGGCCCGCCGTCCGCCCATCACGAGCGTCTCGAGCAGCTGCGTGAGGCGGGCGTCACGCAGTTCAACATCTACCTCATGAACGGCGAGGAAGAGGACTGCCTGGACGCCTACGGGCGGGACATCGTGGCGGAGTTCACGTCGGTCGCCTCCTGAGGCGATGCGTCAATTCGCCTCGGGCGCCGCAGCCGGCGATGCGCGGCCGGGTGCATCGGTCTCTCGCGTGCGACCGGAGACCATTGCCACGACGGCGCCGATGATGATCGCGGCCGCGATCAGGGTGCGCGGCGTGATCGGCTCGCTGAGGATGAGCGCGCCGAGCGCCACCGCGACGACGGGGTTCACGTACGCGTAGGTCGCGACCACCGAGACCGGGACGTTCGCCAGCAGCCAGGTGTAGGCGGTGAAGGCGATGATCGACCCGAAGACCACGAGATAGGCGAGCGCCACCACCGACTCCGTCGAGAAGGCAGCGACATCGGTCTGGCCAACCTCGCCCAGGAGCACGCCACCGATCAGCAGCGCACAGCCGCCGGCAAGCATCTCCATGCCCGTCCCGAGCGCTCCGCTGCGCGGCAGCGACGCGTGGCGCACGTAGATCGAGCCCGCCGCCCACGAGACGCCCGCCAGGAGGACGAGCCCGACTCCGACCGGGTCGAATCCCTCGAGCCCTTTGACGGGTACCACGAGGACCGCCACGCCGACGATGCCGGCGAGGATGCCAGCCCCCGCCAGTGCGCTCGGACGCCGGCGCGTGATGATCCCGTCGATGCCGGCCAGCCACATCGGCTCCATCGCCAGCAGCACGGCCGCGATGCCGGATGGGATGAACAGCTCACCCAGCACGACGCCGCCGTTGCCACCCAGCAGGAGCAGCAGGCCGATGACGACCGCCGATCGCCAGTGGGCCATGGTCGGCCGCTCGAGCCGGATCGCTCCAGGGCGTAGTCGAGCGAACGCGACGATCCCGACCAGCATGATCAGCCCGGCAACCACGTAGCGCACGCCGGCCGTCAGGAGCGGCGGCATGGTCTGGATGACCACGGCGATCCCGAGGTACGTCGACCCCCAGACGACGTACACGGTCAGGAGCGCGACGACGACGGCTGCCCTGGACGGGGAACGCCCTTCGGTCACCCCGCCATTGTGACTGGGCTACCGAGCCGCTTCCTCGGCGAGAATCTCTTGCGCCCGTACGAGAGCGTCCTCGTTGTACGCCACCGCCGTCAAAGGGCTTCTTGCAACGGATGCACGAGTTGACGCAGCACCGTCGCGAAATGGCGCCTTGCAGCTGAGTTCGGTGCACGGGATGCAAGAAACTCGACCGAATCCAGCGTTCGGAGGCCTGAATCCGGCGTTCGACCTCTGATTGGTGCACCCCGTGCAACACCGCCACCACCTCCAAGCGGTCGGCACTCCGCTTGCACCGGACGGTAGGCATGACCTCCACCCCCACGACCACCAAGCTCGGGCCGGACCAGGCCCGACTCAAGGACCTGATGCGCAGCCTCGCCGAGGCAACGTCGACCGAGGCGCCGATCCTCAGCATCTACATCGACACGCGGCCCGAGGCGCACGGCGAGCGCCCGGGCGAGCGACAGGCACTGACGGTGCTTCGCGCTCGGCTGAACGCCATCGGCGACGATCTCGACGAGCACACCCCCGCCGGGGAGTCCTTTGCGGCCGATCGGAAGCGCATCGAGGACTTCATCGGCGGGGCTGACCTGAACGAGACCGACGGCATCGCCATCTTCGCCTGCGACCGTATCGGCCTGTGGGAGGCGATCGGCTCGCACGTCGAGTTCGATACCCAGGTGTCCAGCGGTCCGACCTCGGACCTCTTCCAGCTGGCGCGGATGCTCGACGAGTCGGTCAGCGCGGTCGTCGCCGTGGTGGACACGAACACCTGCCGCCTCTTCGTCACGCGACGCGGCGGCCTGGAGGAGCGAACCGGCCCGGACGAGAGTCCCGACGAGCACCGCAGGCACGACGTCGGCGGCTGGTCGCAGGCGCGCTACCAGCGCCACATCGACATGCAGGACAAGCGGTTCGCCGGCGAGGCGGCACTGGCGATCGCGCGGCTGGTGCAACGAGAGCGTGCCCAGCACGTCCTCCTTGCCGGCGACGAGCGCATCACCCCGATCCTCGAGGGCGAGCTCTCCGAGCCGGTCAAGGCACTGGTCGAGCACGTCGCCCGCATCGAGATGCGCTCCGGCGCCGACGAGGTGCGTGAGGAGCTTGCACCGATCCTGGCGGCCATCGAGGAGGCCGAGGGTCGCGACGTCGCCGATCGCGCCATTGCCGGTTCGCGTGCCGGCGACCTCGGCGTCACGGGCATCGATGCGACCATGACGGCGCTCGAGGCCGGACAGGTCGACGAGCTGGTCATCGACGAGACCGCGGACATCGACGACGACCTTCGGGCCGAGCTCATCCGGCAGGCGTCACTGACCGACGCGCGGGTCGAGGTCGTCCGTGACCACGAGGGCTTGCGTCGCCACGAGGGCGTCGGCGCGACGCTCCGCTTCCGCCTCTAGTTCCTGACAGGAACCGTCCGGAACGCGGAGTACGCTCCCGCAATGACGATTGCCATCAACTCGTTGACCGTCGATTCGCGCGATCCCCGGGCCGTCGCTGCCTTCTGGTCCGCCGCGCTCGACTGGCCGATCCTCTACGACTCCGCGGACGAGGTGATGATCGCGCCGTTCGACGAGCGGAAGCCGGGCGTCTTTCCCGTCCTCTTCCTGAAGAACCCGGATGACAAGCGCGTGAAGAACCGCTGGCACTTCGACCTCGCGCCCGAGGACCAGGCGGCGGAGGTGGCCCGACTGGAGGGTCTGGGCGCGCGCCGCGCCGACATCGGTCAGGGCGAGGTGGACTGGGTCGTCATGGCGGACGTCGAGGGCAACGAGTTCTGCGTGCTGAAGTCGCTTCCGAAGGAGGTAGGCGCATGAAGGTCGCGTTCATCGCCGGCTATGGCCCGATCATCCGTGATGCCGATGCGTCGCTCGCCTTCTGGCGTGACGGCCTCGGCATCGGCCTCGACGAGCCCGCGCCGGGATACTTCACCAACGACAGCCTCGAGGGGGTGAACGCGTTCGCGCTGTGGCCGCTCTCGCAGGCCGCGGAGTCCACCTTCGGAACCGATGCCTGGCCGGATGACATCCCGGCGCCACAGGCCTGGATCGAGCTCGACGTCGAGTCAGCCGAGGCGGTTGCCCCGGCCGTCGAAGAGCTGCGCGCCGCCGGTCATCGTGTCCTGCGCGACGCGCACGAGGAGCCCTGGGGACAGACGACCTCCCGCGTCCTGACACCCGAAGGGCTGCTGCTCGGGATAACGTTCACCCCCTGGATGCACGACCACGTGCACGACCATGACGAGCACGACCACGACCACGACCACGAGCACGAGCACGAGGAGCCGACCGCATGACGGCGACGAAGGTCCAGGTCGTCTTCGACTGCGCCGATCCGGCAGCGCAGGCGGCCTTCTGGGCGGAGGCCCTCCATTACATCGTCCCGGCCCCACCGCCGCCGCACGCGACCTGGGAGGACTTCCTGCGCGCGGAAGGCGTGCCGGAGGAGTCGTGGAATGACGCCAACGCCGTCGAGGATCCCGATGGCGCCGGCCCGCGGCTCTACTTCCAGAAGGTGCCCGAGGGCAAGGTCGCGAAGAACCGGATGCACCTCGACCTCAACGTCGGCGGCGGCCAGTCGGTGCCCCTCGAGGAACGGCGCAGGCGCGTCGACGCGGAAGTGGGGCGGCTGAAGCAGCTCGGCGCGACCGACGAGCGCGGCGCCATCGAGAAGCGCGGCGAGTACTGGGTCCGGATGAACGATCCGGAGGGGAACGAGTTCTGCGTCCAGTGACCTAGCGAGCGCGGCCCTTGGCGTACTCGGCGGCCTCCTTGCCGTCGGCCCACGGCTCGAACGCCTCGCCGGACTCGCGCAGCTTTGCCTTGTAGGCGCGCTTCTTCGCCTGGTAGTCGGCCAGCGCCTCGGCGGAATCGACGTCGCCGAGCGTCGGGTATGACGGCATGACCTCGTCCAGTGCGGGGACCTCGACGCCGAGGCGCTTCCCGAGCACCGCGATGAGCGATCGCACCTTCATCTCGCCGAAGCCGGGCAACGCGCCGATCCGGCGGGCCAGGTCCGGCCCATCGGACGCATCGGTCCAGAGGCGGGCGGCGTCGCCGTCGTATGTATCGGCGATGTAGTTGGCCAGCTCGCGCACCCGCTTCGCCATGGCGGACGGGAAGCGGTGGATCGCCGGCGGACCCTTGGCCGCAGCCTGCAGCGTGGCTTCGTCCACCGTCGCGAGCTTGCGGGCGTCAAGTGTCCCCAGGCGTTCCAGCAGCACCTTCGGGCCCGAGAACGCCTTGGGCACCGGGACCTGCTGATCGAGCGCGAAGCCGATGAGCAGGGCCATCGGTTCGCTGACCAGCAACCGATCGGCCTCGTCGTCGCCGGTGTAG
>JAICRD010000211.1 GCA_025937535.1 Chloroflexota bacterium
GGAGACCGCCTTCGCCTGGGACCTGCTGCCGCTGCCGGCAAAGCCGGTCGTCGTGGTGGGTGCCATGCGATCGGCCTCGCAGGAGGCATACGACGGCCCAGAGAACCTCCGCAACGCGGTCGCCGTCGCGGCGGAGCCGTCGATGGCGGACCAGGGCGTGGTGGTTGCCATGGCGGGCGAGATCCACGGAGCCGATGACGTCCGCAAGACCCACACGCACGCCTTCGCCACCTTCCAGTCGCCGAACTCGGGTCGCCTGGGCCTCGTGGCCGATGGACGCGTCTCGGTGCTGCGCCAGCGCCGGCCTGCTCGCCTGCCGCGTATCCCGGACCGAGCGGCGCTGCCGGTGCCGCTCCTGACGGTTGCGCTCGAAGCGGTTGCTTCGGTTGATGCCGATGCCCGCGGCCTCGTCGTCGCCGCGACCGGTGGCGGGAACACGCCGCCCGCCTACCTGGAGGTGGCGCGCCCCATGATCGAGCGCGGTGTGCCCGTGGTGCTGACGACACGTTGCCCATCCGGACGCCCACTGCCGGGGTATGCCTTTCCCGGCGGGAGCTCGCAATGGTGGGAGGGTGGTGCTTCGTTCTCGGGAACCCTCGACGCGCTCAAGGCCCGCGTCCTCGTGGCCCTGGGCGTGGGCAGCGGCCTCGATGCGGATGCCCTCGGGCGGCTCTTCGAGACGTGGGGCGGTGGCCGGGCAGGCTCCCCCTAACCGATCCGGTTACGAAGGCCCCAATCGGCCATCGCGCCTCACCCGATGAACCTCCAGCAGGTTCGGCCCCGTGCCTGGCTCGGCGGTCGACGCCACGAGAACCACCGCCGCGCCATCGGGTAACGAAGGATCCTCGCCGGTCAGCCACGCCATCAGCGCCAGGCGACCAGACACCTCGGGCGGCGGGACGCACGGGCGGGCGGTCACGCCATGCACCAGCGCCAGCCGGCGGTGCACCCGATCATCGGGCGCGTAGGCGATGATCGGCACGCGCGGGCGAAGCGCGCTGAGGATCCGCGCGGTTCGGCCGGTGCGCGTGTAGCAGGCGATGGCCTCCACCTCGGCATCGGCGCCGGCGAGCGCCACGGCGGCGTAGGCGAGCGCATCGGCATCCGTTTCGGCGCTCGGTGGCCGCCCCGCCGGCAGGTGGGCCGCACCGCGCTCCTCGCACAGCCGTGCGATGCGAGCCATCGCCTCCGTCGCCAGCACGGGATACGACCCGATCGCCGTTTCGGCCGACAGCATCACGGCATCGGCTCCGTCGAAGATGGCGTTGGCGACGTCGCTCGCCTCGGCGCGCGTCGGACGCGGCGACGAGGTCATCGACTCGAGCATCTGCGTCGCGACGATCACCGGCACGCCGGCATCGAGCGCGCGGCGGACGAGCTCCTTCTGGATGATCGGCACCTCCTCGAACGGCAGCTCGACGCCGAGATCGCCGCGCGCCACCATCACCGCGTCCGCCACCGCGCAGATGGCGTCGAAGTCGTCGACGGCCAGGCGCGTCTCGATCTTGGCGACGATGGGTGGGCCGTCATCGCCGAGGAGCGCACGCAATGACCGAACGTCATTGGCGCTGCGCACGAAGGACTGGCCGACGAAGTCCGCGCCCAGCTCGAGTGCCCTGGGGACCGCCGCGCGGTCGGCGTCCGTGAGCGCCGGCTGCGACAGCCGGTCCGACGCGATGCTGACGCCGGCGTGCGGCCGGATCGTCCCGGCGCGCACGACCTCGGTCGCAACGTCGTCCGACACGGACGTCACCCGGAGCTCGACCGCGCCGTCGGATAGCAGCACGCGATCGCCTGGCCGAAGGTCCGCTGCGAGCGCCGCGTACGTCACACCCGCACCGCGGGCATCGCCCGTCGCCTCGTCACCCGGCCGCAGGACGAAGCCGTCACCCGCGCTCAGCGCGACCGCGTCGCCGGACAGCCCGCCGAGCCGGATCTTGGGCCCTGGCAGGTCCACCATCACGGCCGCCTCGCTCGAGGCCTCGCGCACCCGCGCCACCGCGTCGGCATGTTCGTTGGGCGTACCGTGCGAGAAGTTGATGCGAGCGACGTCCATGCCGGCCGCGACGAGCTCGTCCAAGCGGTCGACCGAGGCCGGACCGATGGTGCAGACGAGCTTCGTGCGGCCGCCGCTCACGATGCTCCGACCCTCTCTTTGTACGCCGCCCCGGCCGCCCGCCGGCGGTCGTGGGCGGAGAGCACGCGTTTGCGGAGGCGGATGGCCGAGGGCGTCACCTCGACCAGCTCATCGGCCGCGATGAACTCGATCGCCGCCTCCAGGGTCAGCAGCCGCGGGGGCGTGAAGATGCGGTAGTCGCCATCGCTGGCCTGGGTGCGCATGGCCGACAGCTTCTTGCTCTTCGTCGGGTTGACGTCCATGTCGTCCGGCCGGCTGTTCTCGCCGATGATCATGCCCTCGTACACCTCGGTGGACGGACCGATGAACAGCTCCGCCCGCTCGACCAGCGACGACAGCGCATAGGCGCGTGACTCGCCCGACCGATCGGCGACCAGCACACCCGTCGTCCGATGCGTCACCTCGCCCGCGGGCGGTCCATAGCCCTCGCCGATCTGGTGCAGCAGCGCCGTCCCGCGCGTGTCGCTCAGCAGCTGGCCGCGGTAGCCGATGAGGCCGCGCGTGGGGATGATGAACTCCATCCGGACGCGCCCGTCCGCATCGGTGCTCATCTGCTCCAGCCGGCCCTTGCGGCCGGCCATGGCCGACTGCACGACGCCGATGTAGTCGGGCGGGATGTCGATCGTGACCCGCTCGTAGGGCTCCTGGCCGTCACGCGTGATGACCTCCGGGCGGCTGATGGTCAGCTCGAAACCCTCCCGTCGCATCTGCTCGATGAGCACGGCCAGCTGAAGCTCGCCACGTCCGCGCACCTCGAACGTCTCGCCGGACTCGGTCGGATGGACCTCGATGGCGACGTTGCCGAGGACCTCGCGTTCCAGGCGCGCCCTGATCTGGCGGCTGGTGAGCTGCGTCCCGTCGCGGCCGGCCATGGGCGAGGTGTTGACGCCGAACGTCATCCGCAGCGTCGGCGCATCGACGTCGAGGCGGGGGAGCGGCCGCGGGTCGCCGGGGTCGGTCAGGGTGTCACCGATGGTCACTTCTGGCAGTCCCGCGACGCTGACGATGTCCCCGGCACCGGCCTCGCTGATGTCGACGCGCTCGATACCGTGGGCGGTCTGGAGTGCGGTGACCGTGCCCGTCAGGGTCAGCGAACGGCCCGGCTCGACGGTGCCATCGGCGTCATCGGCCTCCTCTCGAACGATCGTCACGCGCTGTCCGAGCCTGAGGCTGCCGTTGCTGATGCGACCGACGGCCATCCGCCCGACGTAGTCGTTCGCCGTGAGATTGGTGACAAGCATCTGGAGCGGGTGGTCGGGATCGTGGGTCGGCGGCGGCGTGACCTCGACCAGCAGATCGAGGAGCGGCCGCAGGTCCGTTCCGGGCTCGGCCAGGTCGCGGGTGGCGGTGCCGGCCTTGGCGTTCGTGTAGACCACGGGAAACTCGATCTGGTGCTCATCGGCGCCGAGGTCGATGAAGAGCTCGTACACGTCATCCA
>JAICRD010000083.1 GCA_025937535.1 Chloroflexota bacterium
ATGGCACATGTGGCGGCTGCCGCACTGTGGATCGGCGGACTGGTGGGACTGCTGACGTTCCACGTTCGCCCGGCGTTGATGGTGCGCGGTCGCGTGCCGTCGATGCGCAGCGTGGTGCCGCGCTTCTCGGCCATGGCGCTCGTCGCCATCGGCATGGTTGCCCTCACCGGCGTGTATGCGGCGTGGGTCCAGACCGGCAGCCTCCTGCCACTCGACAGCGACTATGGCCGGGCATTGATCGTCAAGTCCGTCATCGCCCTCGCGGCGTTCGGCCTGGGCGGCCTCAGCAACTTCGACGGCGGCCGCCTGCACGCGTGGCTCGCAGCGTTCCGCACCCGCCTGTCCGTCGAGTCGGCGGCGGCGATCGCCGTGCTGGCCGTCACGGCCGTGCTGGCCACGACGCCACCCGGCGAGGCCCGAGGCGTCGCGATCACACCCATTCCGGACGCGTTCGGCAGCGTGGCACCGGACATGAGCCTCGAGATCGTGCCCGGCAGGGCGGGCGTCAACCGCGTGGTGGTGACCACGACGGATGCCCTGGCTGCCGGCTCCGGCACGCTCGAGCTGGCGGTCGACCGCCTCGATACCGGCAGCAGCACGCGCATACCGCTCGCGCTCGGCGGCGTGGCCTCCATGCCCGGCATGGAGGGGATGGAGGACATGCCCGGCATGGAGGGCATGGACCACGGCGGCGGCACCCCGGACGACGGAACGGTCGAATGGAGCGCCGATGCGGTCGTCCTTCCGCCCGGAAGCCAGTGGGACACCAGCGTCCGCGTGGTGTCCGCGACCGGTGCCGAGCTGACCCGCCAGCGCTTCGCCTTCAGCCTGGATGCCGACGGCATCGCCGATGGGGCGCTCGAGCCGCTGCTGACGCCGGCCATCGGCGTGGCAGCCCTGCTGCTCATCGGCGGCGGCATGGGTCTCGGCCTGGGGCTGGGCGGCATGGCGCTGCCCCGCTGCGAGCCACTCGCGTCACGCTTCGCGCTGGTCGGCGGCGGCGCGGCGGCAGTTCTGCTCGGCGGCGTCATCGGCGCCGGACAGCTGCTCGGGTGACCATGGTCGGCACGCTGGGGGGCCATTCGGCCCTGTGCCGCGTGCGGCGCATCGGTCATGAATGGGCTCGTATGACGGAGCCACATCGACCCGCCACTCTGCGGGCATGAGCGTTTTCACGATCGCGACCTTCCTGGGCCTGCTGACGCTGGCCGCCTTCATCGGCGTGCTGTCAGTGGCGATCATGTGGGTCCTGGATCGGCTCGGTGCGGTCGACGGCGGCATCGCACGGCTGGCGTCCGCGCTCGGACCGTTGGCGTTGTGGCTCGCCTTTCTCGTTGCGCTCACCGCCTTCTCCGGGAGCCTCTACTTCTCCGAGGTCGCTCACTTCACGCCGTGCGCGCTGTGCTGGTACCAGCGCATCGCCATGTACCCGATGGTCGTCATCCTCGGCATCGCGGCCCTGCGTGGCGATGCCGACGTGGCGCGCTACGCCGTGCCGGTGGCGGTCATCGGCGCATTCATCTCGGCGTGGCACATCGGCGTCGAGCGAGTGCCGGGCTTGCCGTCGGGCGCCTGCTCGCTGGACGTGCCGTGCAGCCTCATCTACGTCCAGGTCGTCGGCTTCGTGACCATTCCCACCATGGCGCTGGCCGGCTTCCTCTCGATCATCAGCCTGCTGCTGCTCGCGCGACGCGCGCAGCAGCCCGAACTGGAGACCCTCGCGTGAGCACCAAGGCCCAACGATCCCGCGGCATGCCGCGACGCACGAACGTCGAGGCGCGATCGTCGCGCAGACCCCTTCTCATCGGCCTGGCCATCGTCGGGGTCGTCGTGCTGCTGGCCATCCTCTCGGTTGCGCTCACCGGAATGGGCAGTGGTGGCCTGGCCGAGCCGGCCACGACGCCGGTCCGTGTGACCGGCAACGCACTGCCCGCCTTTGATGCCGAGGCCGCCAGCGATGCCGCCGTGGGACAGCCCATCCCGACCATCACCGCCACGGACCTCGACGGTCGGCCCATGACGATCGCGCCGGACCAGGGGCCGATGGCGATCGTGGTGGTCGCGCACTGGTGCCCGCACTGCCAGGCCGAGGTCCCGCGGCTCGTCCAGGACATCGCCGCCAACGGCGTGCCCGAGGGCGTCAGCGTCGTCGCCGTGTCGACGTCGATCAACCGGGCGCAGCCCAACTATCCGCCGTCGGCGTGGCTCGAGCGCGAGAGCTGGGACGAGCCGACCCTCGTCGACGACGCGAACAGCAGCGCCTTGGCCGCATTGGGCATATCGAGCTTCCCGGGCTTCGTCTTCGTCGACGCGGACGGCAACGTCGTGTCGCGCGCGACCGGAGAGATACCGATTGAAAGCTGGCGCCAGGCTCTGAACTCCATCGCGCCGTAGCTCGGAGGCGTTGCGCGTTCCGCCACCGCCTGCGAGGATCGGTGGACCGATGCCCTCCCCGCTGACCGTCCTCGACTCCCTGGGCCGCCCGATGCGTGACCTGCGCGTCAGCGTCACCGACCGGTGCAATTTCCGCTGCGGCTACTGCATGCCGCGCGAGGCGTTCGGGCCCGACCACGCCTTCCTGCCGCGCGAGGAGATCCTGACGTTCGAAGAGATCGAGCGCGTGGTGCGGGCCACCGTGGATCTTGGCATTCGAAAGGTGCGCCTGACCGGTGGCGAGCCGCTGGTCCGGCGCAATCTGGAGGCGCTGGTCGCCATGCTGGCCACGGTCGATGGCGTGGAGGATCTGACCCTGACGACCAACGCCTCGCTGCTCGCAGGCAAGGCGCAGGCCCTCGCCGATGCCGGCCTCCACCGCGTCACGGTCAGCCTCGACGCGCTCGACGACGCGACCTTCATGCGCATGAACGACGCTCGCGTGCCGGTGCAGCGGGTGCTCGACGGCATCGCTGCGGCGGAGGCGGTCGGCCTGGGGCCCGTGAAGCTCAACGCGGTCATCCGCCGCGGCATCAACGAGCACGCCGTGGTGGACCTCGCCGAGCACTTCCGGGGCACCGGCACGACGGTCCGCTTCATCGAGTACATGGACGTCGGGCACTCGAACGGCTGGCGCATGGACGACGTCGTCCCGGCCGAGGAGATCGTCGCCGCCATCGACGCGCGCTGGCCGCTGGAGGCCGTCGATCGCGACTACCGCGGCGAGGTGGCCCGCCGGTATCGGTACCGCGATGGCGCCGGCGAGATCGGCGTGATCAGCAGTGTGAGTCAGCCGTTCTGCGGCGACTGCACCCGAGCCCGCCTCTCAGCCGACGGCCGCGTCTTCACCTGCCTCTTCGCGACGGCCGGGCACGACGTCCGAACGCTTGTGCGATCTGGCGCCGATGACGCTGCATTGGCCGATGCGCTGCGCGCCATCTGGACCGGCCGCGCCGATCGCTACTCCGAGCTGCGCTCGCTCGAAACGGTTGAGCTGCCGAAGGTGGAGATGAGCTTCATCGGCGGCTGAGCCACTCAGCTGTGGATCGGTCCAGCCAGCGACCGCAGCGGACCGCCAGAGCGGCCGTGGACGACGGCCAGGATCTCGGCCACGATCGATGTGGCGACCTGCTCCGCGCCATCGGCCCCGAGGTCCAGGCCCGCCGGAGCATGCAGGACGGCCAGGTCCGCGTCCGATGGACGGCTCGGCAGCTCGTTGACGAGCCGCTCGGTCCGATCGCGCGGACCCAGCACCCCGAGGTACGTCAGCTGCCGGCCCAGGAAGCTTCCGACGAACGCCGCGTCGCGCAGGTAGTCGTGGCTCATGACGACTGCGGCCGTCCACTCGCCGGCACCGGTCGCGTCGGCGGCGTCCGAAGCCTCCGCATCCAGCAGACGGGCGCCCGGGAAGCGCTGGGGGCGCAGGAAGGAACGGCGCGGATCGACCACGTCGACGCGCCAGCCCTGCCGGACGCCGGCCGCAACGAGGGCGCCGGCATCGGGGCCCGCGCCGCACACGACCAGGTGCAGCGGCGGCAGGATCGGGTCGAGCACCGATTCGCCAAGCAACGTCGGCCGGCCGTGGGCTACGGCGAGGACCGCACGCTCACCGAGCGCATCGGCCTCCGCCGCGGACAGCACGCGTCGCTCGCCGTCCAGGCCGGTGAGGAGATAGGTCGGCCGCCCCTCGCGGCGCGCCGCGACCAGCGCGCCCAGCGTCTCTTCGGCCAGCGAGGGCGGCTCGGCGAGCAGCTCGATCACCCCGCGGCAGCCGAGGCCCATGCCCCACAGCTCGTCGCCCTCACCCGAGTGGTCGATCGTGACCAGCACCGGCGCATCCAGCTTCAGCGCCTCGCGCGCCAGCCGCGCCGCCTCATCCTCGAGGCAGCCGCCGCTGATCAGCCCGACCGGGGGCGCATGTTCGGGCACCAGCAGGCGAGCGCCGGGACGGCGGTACGAAGACCCGCGGACGGACACGACCGTCGCAAGCGCCACGCGTTCGCCACGAGCCTGCAGCTCATCGGCCGCTCGAAGGATCTCGTCGATCTCGCTCACCAGGCCGATGCTACATGCGCGGCCGAGCGCTCACGACCGGTGCCGCCTGGCCCGCCACAGTCGTCATGCAGTGTTCAAGAGTCTTGATCGCCGGCGCGGCCTACCATCGAGCGCTGATGGCCACCTTCCTGGACGATCTCCGCGCCGTCGCGCCGCAGATGCGCCTGCTCACCGACGAGGCCGACCGCGAATCCTTCCGGCGCGACGAGACCGCGCACTTCGAGCCCGGCCTCCCCCTGGCGGTGGCCCTGCCGACGTCGACCGAGGAGGTCGCAACCATCCTGCGCACGGCGACCGCGCACGGGACCCCAGTGGTCCCGCGGGGGGCCGGCAGCGGACTCTCGGGCGGCTCGGCGGGCATCGAGGGCGCGCTGACGGTGGCGCTGACCCGGATGGATCGCGTCCTGGAAATCGATCGGGACAACCGTGTGGCGGTCGTCCAGCCCGGGGTCATCAACGCCGACCTCAAGAAGGCGGTCGCAGCGGAAGAACTGTTCTATGCACCCGACCCGGCCAGCTACGAGTTCTGTTCCATCGGCGGCAACATCGGCACGAATGCGGGAGGGCTGTGCTGCGTCAAATACGGCGTCACCCGTGATGCCGTGCTGTCGCTGGAGGTGGTGCTCGCCGACGGGCGGGTCATCCGCACCGGCGGGCGGAACGTCAAGGACGTGGCGGGCTACTCGCTGACCCACCTGTTCGTGGGATCCCAGGGCACGCTCGGGATCGTGACCGAGGCGACTCTCCGGCTCCGCCCAACGCCGCCACCGAAGCAGACGATGCTCGCCTTCTTTCCGACGCTCGATGCCGCCGGCCGCGCCGTGGCGACCATGACCCGCAGCGGCGTGGAGCCGTGCACTCTCGAGCTGATGGACCGCGTCACCATCGCGGCGGTCGACGACTGGCACAACCTCGGGCTCGACCGGTCGGCCGCCGCCCTCCTGCTGGTCGAATCCGATGCGCCTGGAGCCCGCGCCGATGACGAGCTGGCCGTGGCCGAGTCGGCCTGCACCGAGGCTGGCGCAAGCTCGATCGTCCGGGCCACGGATGCGATGGAGGCCGATTGGCTGCGCCAGGTCCGACGCCTGGCCTTCCGCGCCATGGAACGCCTGGGGGTGGCGCGGATGGAGGACGTCGGCGCGCCACGCTCACGCATTCCCGAGCTGCTCGCGGCCATCGAGCGCATTGCCGCGGCCCACGACGTCCGATGCGGCACGTTCGGGCACGCCGGCGACGGCAACCTCCATCCGACCTTCGTCTGGGATCGCGGCGACACCGATACGGAGGAGCGAGCCCATGCCGCCGCCGAGGAGCTCTACCGCGCGGCGATCGCGCTGGGAGGAACGCTCACCGGCGAGCACGGCATCGGAGCCGCTCGACGAGAGTTCCTCGAGCTTCAGCGAGGCGCCGATGCGGTCGACGTCATGCGCTCGATCAAGGCGGCGCTCGACCCGCTGGGCATCCTGAACCCGGGACGCGTGGTCTAGGAGCTGGCGTCCAGGAACTCGCGCAGCAGGCTGGTGAAGCGCTCCGGCTGCTCGAGGTTGAGCATGTGGGCCGCCCCTTCGAAGACCTCGAGGCGTGCCCCGGGAACCGATCGCGCCAAATGGTGCATGGACTCCACCGTACCCGGGTCGTCGAGTGTGCCGATCATCACCAGCAGCGGCGCACGCAACTCAGCGAGCCGGCCGACGGCCGGCGGATCGAGCGGTTGCGGCTGCCCCTCGACCTTCTCGGCCTGGTAGTTCGTCAGGATCCAGTCGTGGACCTTCGCGCGCAGTGCCGGATCCACGCGATCCGCTGACTGGCCCGGTCCATCGACCCAGAACTCCGTCTCCCAGGTGCTGAGCGCCTCCCAGTCCTTGGCTTCCTCCCAGCGCTCGGGCTGTTCGAACGTCTCCACCGGCAGCTCGTTGGGCGACTGGTAACCGCCGATCCCGCCGGCCGCCACGGTCAGCGATCGCACGCGTTCCGGCCGCTCGAGGGTGAAATCGAGCGCGATCATCCCGCCGCGCGACAAGCCGACGATGTGCGCCGACTCCTCGCCGAGATGGTCGAGCAGCGCCGCGACGTCGGCCCGGTTGGAGAAGGGGACGGCATCGGTCTCCGTTCGGCCGAAGCCGCGGGTGTCGTAGCGGATCACGCGGTAGGCGTCGCGCAGGGCGGTGGCCTGGTCGTCCCACATGCGCAGGTTGGCGATGCCGGCATGGATCAGGACGACCGGCGGGCCGCTGCCCTCGACCTCGTAGTGGATGCGCGCGCCGTTCGTCTCGAGGGTGCCGCTCTCGTTGGTCATGGCGAGATGCTACGCGCCGGTTCCTGCCAGAAGCGGTCAGGAATCGCGGGCGAACAGGACACCCGGGTTGAGGATGCCGGCCGGGTCCCAGGCGCGCTTGATCGCCCGCATGGCCGCTACGGCAGCCCCTCCGCGGTCGCGCACCAGCCAGTCCACCTTCGCAACGCCGATGCCGTGCTCCGCGCTCACGCTGCCGCCGAGCTCGAGCACCAGGCCCAGCACGGCGTCGTCGACCGCTTCGTCCTCGGGTGCCGGGCCAAGGACGTTGACGTGGACGTTGCCGTCGCCGACGTGGCCGTACACGATCGTCCGCGCCGCGCTGTCGACCGCGGCCACCGCCTGCGGAGCGCGATCCACCATCTCCGCATAGCGAGCCAGCGGCACCGACACGTCGAGCTTGTGCGGCACGCCCTCGGCGTTGACCGCCTCGGTGTGGCGCTCGCGCAGCTGCCAGAGCCGATGACGGCCGGCGTCATCGTTCGCGATGGCTGCCGCGGCGCCCGCCCCGACATCCTCGAGGAGCGTGGCCAGGTCATCGGTCGGGTCATCCTCGTCGGAGCCCGCCTCGAGGAGCAGGTAGAACGGCATGCGCTCGGCGAAGGGTGCGCCGATGCGAGCATGGCGCAGCACCAGCTCCATGCCGTCATCGGTGAAGAGCTCGAGCGCAAGGATGGAGCCGAGCTCGCGACGAGCTCGCGCGGCGACCGTCACCGCCGACAGCGCAGATGCGAAGCCGGCCACGGCCACCGCCCGGCGTGCGAGCTGCGGGACGAGGCGCAGGTGCGCGGCGGTGATGACGGCCAGCGTCCCCTCGCTGCCGGCGAGGAGGCCACCCAGGTCGTAACCGGTGTTGTCCTTCGGCATCCCCGGCATCCGGCGCAGCACCGTGCCGTCCGCCAGCACCGCCTCGAAGCCGAGCAGCTGGCGGCGCATCGGTCCGTGGCGCAGGACGTTCACGCCACCGGCGTTGGTGGCGATCATGCCGCCGATGGTGGCGGAGTCGCGCGCGCCGAGGTCCACGCCGACGTCCCAACCCGTCCGGCGCGCGGCCGACTGCACGGCAGCGAGTGTTGCGCCGGCGCCAACCGTCACTTCGCCGGCATCGGCGTCCAGCCCGCCGACATCCGACAGGCGCAGCAGGCTGAGCACCACCTCGCCGTCCCGCGGCACCGAGCCGCCGACGAGGCCGGTGTTGCCACCCTGTGGGACGACACCAACGCCCGCAGCGGTGCACTCGCGGAGCACGGCAGCGACCTCATCGGTCGATCCCGGTCGCACGACTGCGATGGCCGGGCCCGTGAAACGTCGGGTCCAGTCGGTCTCGTAGGAGGCGCGCAGCGCCGCATCGGTCAGGCAGTGGCGCTCGCCAACCGCATCGCGCAGGGCGGAGAGCAGCGCGTCGTGGGTCACCGCTCGCATGCTAACGGCACGCTGCTTGCGTCACCGACCCGCATGGAACAGCGCGATGACCGCCTGCCGCTGCCATCGGAGGACGAGGGCGACCTCGTCAATGAGCCGCCGACCGGCATGACCGACAACTACCTGGTCGCCCAGGAAGAGGGTGTTCCCTACGACCCCCCAAGCGATCGGGTCATGAGCGACACGCGCGCCAGCGAGGGTGGCCCGGACGTCGCCGGGATCGATCCGACCGACGCCGGTGAGCTCGAGCGCGACGACATGATCCAGCCGCCGGATGGCCAGCGGCCAACGGACGACGAGCTCCAGGCCGATGTCGTCGAGCGCCTTCGCGCCTCCGACGTGCCGGCCGGCGATCACCTGCGCGTCGCGGTGAGCGGGTCGCGCGTCATGCTCGCCGGCGAAGTGGGATCGGTGGATGTGCTCGAGGAGATCCTGGGTATCGTCGGCGACGTCCCGGGCGTCGACGAGGTCATCGACGAGGTCGAGATCGCCGGCGTCTGACCCCCGCGATTCACACGAGTCCGAGCGTCACCGGAAGCTCAACAGGATTCAGCAGGTGCGCTCCGTCGTTCGTGACCCGATTGACCCCGGTGCTCACCGGCCA